>NZ_DATAGQ010000150.1:0-63639 GCF_036263595.1 Geminicoccus sp.
CCGTGGCCGCCTCGAGCTCGAGGTGACCGAGGGCGCGCTCATCCATAACGTGGAGGCCGCGTTCCTGCTGCTGGACCGGTTGTCCCGGTCTGGCATCAAGATTGCCGTCGACGACTTCGGAACCGGCTATTCAAGCCTCTCCTACCTCAAGCGCTTCCCGCTGAACCGGGTGAAGATCGACCGGTCCTTCATCAGTGAGCTGGACAGTGCCGGCGAGGACCGGGCCATCGTCGGCGCAATCGTCTCGCTCGCCCATGCGCTCGGAATGGAAGCGATCGCCGAAGGCGTGGAAACGTTGGCCCAACAGCGCTGGCTGGCCACCATCGGCTGCGATCAGGCGCAGGGCAACCGCTATGGTCGCCCCCTGCCGCACAATGAGATCGTCACACGCTGGAGTAGCGGCGATCGCCAACCGGCGCAGGGTGACAGGCAGACGGCCAACGTGCTGGCTGAAGCGCCGTCCTGACGGCGCGGCCGCCTTGACAGCGCCGATGTCCGCCGTCTCCGCTCCTGCCGGGGTCTGAGCGAGGAAGGATCATGCAACGCGGACTCGGCCTGATCGGCACCGGCTACTTGGCCAAGGCGTTTGCGGTCGGCTACCGGGCAATGCCCGTCCTATTCGGTCCGGACGCGGGGGTTCCGGTGCTGGAACTGGTCTGCACGTCCAGCCTGCCCGGCGCCGAGCGGGCGGCGGCGGCGCTTGGTTTTAACCGCGCCACAGCGACGTCGGAGGATGTGATCGTCGATCCGTCGGTTGAGATCGTCGTCGTGAACACGCCGAACCACCTCCATGCGCCGATGGCGCTGGCGGCCATCCGGGCAGGCAAGCACGTTCATTGCGAGAAGCCTCTGGGGCTGTCGCCCGCGGAGTGCCGCTCCATGACGCTAGCGGCGGAAGCCGCGGGGGTTCGCACCATCGTTGGCTTCAACTACCGGCAGAACCCGGCGACGGCGCTGGCCCGGGAGATCATCCAGAGTGGAGAGATCGGCGAAGCGATTTCCATCCGCGCCACTCACAACGAGGACTTCATGGCCGACCCGGACATTCCGCTCGGCTGGAAGCATCGCAAGGCCACGGCCGGCCATGGCGCGCTGGTCGATGTGGGTTCGCACATCGTCTGCATCGCGGAGTATTTGCTGGGTCCGATCGCGCGGGTTTGCGGCCGGCTGCGTACGGTGATCGAGACCCGGCCGGTACAAGCCGGCGCGTCGGAGCGGGGACCAGTGGAGACAGACGACGAGGCCAGGTTCCTGCTGGAGTTCGTGTCCGGCATGGGCGGCATGATCGAGGCCAGCCGCATCGCGACCGGCCGGAAGATGCAGCTAGGCTACGAGGTCTACGGTACCAGGGGCTCGCTCTGCTTCGACCAGCAGCGCATGAGCGAGTTGCAGCTCTACGAAGCGAAGGGGCCAACTGGTCGGCGCGGGTTCAAGACCATCCCGATCGCCGCGGAGCACCCGGACTATGGCGCCTTCGGCGCAGGCCCGGGTCACGGCATAGGCTTCAACGATCAGAAGATCATCGAGTGCCGACGCTTTCTGGAAGCCATCGCCACCGGCAGGCCCGCGTCACCGGACTTTCGGGCGGCCTGGCAGGTGAGCGAAGTCCTTGAGGCCGTCGCCCGCTCGTCCGAATCGGGCAGCTGGGAAGCAGTATCACCAATCTGACCTCGGCTGACCGGCCGTAGCCGCGCCTTAAACCTGACCGGCGCGGCGTTTGTCCGCAGAACGACGCAGTAGCACTCCGTGAGCTGGAGGAGCTTGGCGTCGTCCGGTCCGTACCTAAGGCGAAGGTGAGGCGACTGGCCCGGAGACCTACGGACGCCGAATGGTCACGCCGGGAATACCGCGAACGTCGAGGTCACCCTCGG
Organism: Geminicoccus sp.; assembly: GCF_036263595.1. Classification (NCBI taxonomy): domain Bacteria; kingdom Pseudomonadati; phylum Pseudomonadota; class Alphaproteobacteria; order Geminicoccales; family Geminicoccaceae; genus Geminicoccus; species Geminicoccus sp. Next base: position 1,872 of record NZ_DATAGQ010000150.1, read on the forward strand.
CCTTCACTTCGCCACCGCTAACAGCGCTTACCTTTGCGGTGGCGACGGCTGTTAGAGTGCCTCCGGCGCACATGACCAGCGCCGCCAGCAGGATGTCTTCAGAACGAGCCTGAAGGCCGTTTCGCCGTTGGCACGGTGAAGTCCTGCCTCCACCAGCGTCCTGCTGGTTGGGCTCGGCAGGCGATGCCGTTCCAGTCCAGCCGGCCGACGGCCCGCAGCTTCACCGTAGCGCTTCCGGCACCTGCCGACACCGCTCCTTCGGGGCCTGAAGTGCCCACAGCTCATGGCAGTTCATGCTGGCCGCCCAAGCTTGCGGCTACCGGCCGAGCCATCGACATCATCCCGCGGGGAAGGCGCAATGGTAGCCTATTGATCCTCGAATCGCAGGCTGCGCCAGTTCCGTGGATGCGGCAGATTGATCGTGAGGTTCAGCATGATCCGGTGGGTGGCAGGAAGAGGGCTGGCCGATCCTTGCTGCGATTCCCGTCCAGTTCCTGGAGATCGACTCCGGTCAGCGCGCCCAAGGCGGCGGTCGGTTCATCCAGGAGCAGCAGCCACGGCCGGTGCACGGGGAGCCTGGCAATCCCGTTTCGTTGCGCCGTCCCGCACGAACATCTTCTGCAGGCGATGCGCTCTGTCAGCGACCCGATCTGCGCCTGGACCACCATCGCTGCTCCCTCGGTGACCCCATCCACGCAGGTTCCATGACCGATTTCATGTTGTCCAACCCGTCGCTGAGTTGGGCATGGCACCGCCAACCGTTCGCGATGATCGTGCGCGGCGGCCAACTGGCCAGCATGTCGAACCGCGCGAACAGGACGAACCGCGGCACGGTACGGATCACCTGCCCTTCCAGCGGGAGGTGCCCCATGCCCTGGCTTGGGCTCGTGAATTCGGCTGCGGTTGCGCGCATTCAGCCGACCGCGATGCCGCCGCGCGGCCGCGATTTTGCCAGGCAGATCCGCTGGCAGCGGGATGCGTCGGACGAGGGCGAGCCGCCTGAATCCGTTCACACGCCTGCCAGCGGATTGAGGCCGATCGCGCTCGGCATGGCCAAGAGTGGCAGGCGTATCGGAATGAACGCAGGAAGCGCGATCGGTGCTACGCAGGCGAAACCAGACAATCGGCCGGTGCCCCCTGTCGCGTCGGGCCCAGTCAGCAACACCACCAGGCAGAGCTACCTGCAAGCGTGCCGAGGAGAGGTGCGAGCGCAACGCCGATGCGGGGCCGGACAAGCACCCGGCCGAGCGGGATACCAGCACGTGTTCCTGCAGGCCAGCACCCGTCCAAAACACTGCCAGGGCCTGGCAGGTGTCTGTAGGTGCTGTAGGTGTGCGACGGCGGCGGGAGGAAGCGGCTCTGCATCCGATCGGCTACTGATCCCCTTCCAGCAACACCGCCACCAGCAGGGGCAGCAGGAGACCATCAGCGCCGCGCGATCGACTGGCCATCGGCGCACCGCCCCAGGGCAAGCTCAGCGCCGCCATCACTGCCTGCACGTCGACATGCAGCCACGGTCCGCTCGGCCCGCACAAGCTGCCGGGACTGCAGCCTGCTGCGGCAGCTTGGCCACCTTGGCCGACAGAGCCTGCTGGTTCGCAAGCTCTGCATGGACGACGGCGGGTGCTTGCCCATGGTCGACCAGTATCTCGCGCACGTTCAACAGCCGATGTTGTTCAAGGCCCAGATCTCGGCGGAACAGGATCGAGCCGGGGCGGTTTGGGCTGCTTCATCATCGGTCGAGGCCTGCCCAGGCACCGGCGCGCAACGCTCTGGCACCAGGCGTACCTGATCGTGTTGCAGGAGAAGCAGCATCGCGTCCGCATGGCCGAGGTCGCGCCCCTCGCACGGACGGAGCAAGAACGCGAAAGCATCCGTCAGTCATGGCGAAGCTGCCATCTTTGGGCCGATCGTGGCCTCCGTCCCGGCATCGGGCCAGGTGATGAGCGTTGTCCATTCAGGCGTGGATCAGACTTGGCTGGCGCGGAAGCCTGCCGAACGGAACGATGGCACCTGTGGCCGAGCCGAAGTCGAGGTTGCCGGCGTTCAGGACCTCGACGGCCCCTGTTGCTACCGCGCGATCGCGCCCGTCGCACTGCCATCGTCCGCGACGCAGACGCTGCTCAGGGATCTCCCGGCTGTGCGGGATCGGACTGAGCGGCTTGTAGTGGATCTCACCAAGCTTGATGGTTCTCCGCCGGCAAGGAGGAGCGGCAGTGTCGCGCCACCGTCGGCATCCTGGCCAGGAGGCAGACCGTCCTGCAGTTCGCTGGCCGCATGAAATGGGCCATCGTGTTCCACCGCCCGACAGTCGGGATTCCGGCAGTGACTTTTCCAGGCGGAAGACTCATCTGCACGAGTGAACCCGGCAGCCAGGCCAGAACCGGGGGGCTGGATTTATCTACATCCTCTGGGACATGGCTCCCCGGGGAGGTTCAACCTCTCACGTCATGGGCAGCTCGACGAGGCAACCCTTGTCGATGGCCGGAAGCTTGGTCAGCAATCCCAGACGCCGTTGTTGGTATCGAAGCGGCTCCGGCTGGCTCTGGCGGCATTCCGGACATGTAGCGTTGCGGCTCCTGCCTTTCCCGGCTCTTGGCCCGTACCGGCCCGGCCGATTGTGGCAACGCGTATCCAGCCGGCCGCTGCAGCGAGATATCGCCTTTCCAGTTGGCTCGGCACGCTGCCAATGGCCGTCTGCGAAAGCCAGGCAACGTCGGCCTGCGCTTCCACCTGCTCAACACAGAACACCGGGTGATCGTCGCCTGACGGCCATGTTCCCCGACTGGCGAGCCACCAAACTACCGCCTTCCCTCGTCAATGAGCCGTCCCGCGCCCGCTGGAGCAGCGTACCTGTTGCGGAGAGCGTGACACCATGGTCGGACCAAGGTGAATTGGTCCGGACCCTGCGGTGACCGGATCCGGCCGTCGGCGCAGTTCCGGGCCACAGCGTGGTCGACGGCGGGCCGCGCCTCTCTGCCTCAGGAATTGAATTGCCGTAGATAGGCTCGATCTCACCCGACATGCATGGATGCGGGCCAGATCCGCCAGCCACTACTTGCCGAGGCCGTACAGCCGGCAAGGCGAAGCAACATGACTGCCGGCTTCGGAGCGCCGGACATCCTGTCAACGGCGTGCTGACCTGGGGTCCGATGTTCCTCCAGCGGACAGGCAAGGACGCCAAAGAGCCTTAGCTTCATTGGAACCCCAGGTCATTGAAGCGTTCGCGCTACCAGCCACCCGTGAGGGCAGCGATGCTTCACCTGCTCCAGACTGCCAGGTCGCCCATGGCCTGCTCCGCCGCGAAGCCCTGTGCCCAGTCTGCCAGCTGTCCGGCTACGATCGCGGCCCGCATGCCCCGCATCAAGGACTGGTAGTACCAGAGATTGTTCCAGGTCAGCAGGATGGCGCCCAGGATCTCGTCGCTGCGCACCAGATGGTGCAGATAGGCACGGGAATAGTCGCGGGCGGCCGGGCAGTCGGAAGCCTCGTCGAGCGGACGCGGATCATCGGCGTGGCGGGCGTTGCGCAGGTTCATCGTGCCGCGCCGGGTGAAGGCCTGGGCGGTCCGCCCGGAGCGGGTGGGCATCACGCAGTCGAACATGTCGATGCCGCGCATGACCGCTCCCACCAGGTCGGACGGCTTGCCTACGCCCATCAGGTAGCGCGGCCGGTCGGCCGGCAGGTGAGGCTCGGTTCCCTCGATCGTGCGGAACATCTCCGCCTGCGGCTCGCCGACCGCAAGGCCGCCGATGGCATAGCCGTCGAAGCCGATCTCCCGGAGGCCCATCGCCGACAAGCGGCGAAGCTCGGCATCCGTGCCGCCTTGGACGATGCCGAACAGGCCGTAGCCCGCGCGCGGCCGGAACGCGTCCTTCGAGCGCGCCGCCCAGCGCAGCGACAACTCCATCGCGCGCCTGACCTCGTGGCGCTCGGCCGGCAGTTTCAGGCACTCGTCCAGTTGCATGGTGATCGTCGCATCGAGCAGATGCTGGATTTCGACGGAGCGTTCCGGCGTCAGCTCGTAGCGGGTGCCGTCGATATGCGAGGCGAAGGTCACGCCCCGCTCGGTAAGCTTGCGCAGCTTGCCCAGCGACATGACCTGGAAGCCGCCGGAATCGGTAAGGATCGGGCCTGGCCAGTTCATGAAGCGATGCAGGCCGCCCAGGGCCGCCACCCGTTCCGCCGACGGGCGCAGCATGAGATGATAGGTGTTGCCGAGTACGATCCCGGCACCGGTCGAGCGGACCATTTCGGGCGTCATGGCCTTCACCGTGGCAGCGGTGCCGACCGGCATAAAGGTGGGGGTTGGCACCTCGCCGTGGACGGTGTGCAGGATACCTGCCCTGGCCGCCCCGTCTGTGGCGACGATCTCGTGATGAAACTGGGTCAAGCCGCGTCCGCGTCGTTGCGCTCAAGAAGGGAGGCGTCGCCATAGCTGAAGAAGCGGTAGCCAGCACGGGCGGCGTGGGCATAGGCAGCCTTCATCCTGCCGGTGCCTGAAAAGGCGCAGGCCAGCATGAACAGCGTGCTCTTCGGCAGATGGAAGTTCGTGAAGAGCCGGTCGACGACGCTAAAGCGGAAGCCCGGCGTGACGAACAGGCGGGTCTCGGCAGTGCCCGGGCGCACCGAGCCATCCGGTCCCGCCATCGATTCCAGCGTGCGCAGCGCCGTGGTCCCGACCGCCACCACCCTTCCACCTGCACGGCGGTGCGCCTCGATCCTGGCGGCCGCCTCGGCCCGGAGTTCCAGCCACTCGGCATGCATCACATGATCGGCCGTGTCGTCAGCCTTCACGGGCTGGAACGTGCCCATGCCGACATGGAGCGTGACGAACTCGGTCGCAACTCCACGCTCGGCAATCTGATCCAACAGCGCCCCCGTCAGATGCAGGGAGGCGGTCGGAGCTGCCACCGATCCGTCCCTGCGCGCGAAAACCGTCTGGTAATCCCTCAGATCCTTCGGATCGCCTCCCGGTGCCCGGCGGATATAGGGAGGCAGCGGCATGCGGCCCTCGGCCTTGATCAGGTCCAGCAGGCGCTGTCCATCCTGATCGAACCGCAGCAGCACCCGTCCCTCGGGATCCTTCTCGACCACCCACGCAGCAAGGTGAGCGGAAAGCTGCAACCGGTCATTCGCCCGCAGGCGCTTGCCAGGCCTTGCCAGGGCCCACCAGGCATCGCTGCCCGCCGGCTGCACCAGCGTAATCTCGACGGCGACCTTGTCGCGGCGGCCAAAGAAGCGGGTCGGCAGGACCGCCGTGTCGTTGAGGACCAGGAGGTCCCGCGCGTCCAGCAGGCCCGGGAGGTCCCGGACGTGGAGGTCGGCCAGGTGGCCGGCGACATGGAGGAGCCGCGCGCTTTCCCGCGGCTCCGCCGGCGCCTGCGCGATGGCACCTTCCGGCAACTCGAAATCGAACTCGGCGACCCGCAAGGTTCAGCCGCGCCCCCGGCGCTGGTCCAGCTGGAGCAGGATGTGCGGGCTGACGAAGCTGGAGATGTCGCCGTTGAGCTTGTGGATCTCCTTGATGAAGCGCGACGAGATCCACTGGCAGTGCTCGGAGGCCATCAGGAAGATCGTCTCGATCTTCGGAGCCAGCCGCTTGTTGTTGGCCGCCATCTGGAATTCGAACTCGAAGTCGGAGACGGCCCGGAGCCCGCGCACGACGATGTCGGCCCCCTGCTCCTGGCAAAAATGCATGAGCAGGTTCTCGAACGGCTTCACCTCGATCCGGGTGCCGTTGCCACCCTCCATCACGTCGATCTCGGCACGGATCATGCCGATCCGTTCCTCTAGGGAGAACAGTGGGTCCTTGCCGACATTGACGGCGCAGGCGACGATCAGCCGGTCGACCAGGGCGGTGGCACGACGGATTACGTCCATGTGCCCATTATGCAGGGGGTCGAAGGTGCCTGGGTAGATCCCCACACGGGCTCTGGTCACGGCAGCCTCTCCTGGCGGCAAGGACGAGGCGGACGAAGGCCGCCGCGTCGCATCGATCACTCCACGACCGGCTCGGTCGAGTCGCCGTTCTCTTCGTCCAGCGCAGCATCCGCGAGACGCACGGCGCCGACGACATGCTCGTCCTCTTCCGTATGGAAGAGCTTCACGCCCTGCGTGTTCCGTCCGGCGATGCGGATACCGGTGACCGGGATGCGGATGAGCTTCCCCTTGTCGGTCATCAGCATCAGGTGATCCAGGTCGCCGATCGGGAAAGTCGAGGTGACCTGGCCGTTGCGAGGCGAGGTCTCGATGTTGATGACGCCCTGCCCGCCTCGGCTGGTGATCCGGTACTCATAAGCCGAGGTGCGCTTGCCAAAGCCGTTGCGGGTGACGGTCAGGAGGAACTGCTCGCCGGCGCGCAGGCGCTCCACCTCCTCTTCCGGCAGGCCAGGCCCGACGGCCTCGCCATTGCCGTTCTCGACCTCCTCGCCCTCGGCGCGACGGCGGGCCGTCGCGATGCGCAGGTAGGCGTCCCGGTCCTCGATGGTCAGGTCGGTATGCTTGAGGATCGACATGGAGACCACCTCGTCTCCCTCGGCCAGGTCCATGCCGCGCACGCCTTCGGAGCTGCGCGAGCGGAACACCCGCAGGCTCTCGACCGGGAAGCGGACGGCACGACCGCCGCGGGCGGCCAGCAGCATGTCGTGGCTGTCGTCGCAGACATCCACCCCGACCAGCCGGTCGCCCTCATCCAGCCCCATCGCGATCTTGCCGTTGGAGGGCACGCGGATGAAGTCGGACAGGTCGTTGCGCCTGATCTTGCCCCTGGCAGTCGCGAACACGATCGACAGGTCGCCATAGGTGCTCTCGTCCTCGGGCAAGGGCAGCACGGCGGAGATCGCCTCGCCCTCCTCCATGGCCGGGAACAGGTTGATCATCGCGCGTCCGCGCGCCTGGGGGTTGCCCAGCGGCAGCTTGTAGACCTTGAGCTTGTAGACCCTGCCGCGCGTCGTGAAGAACAGGACGGGCGTGTGGGTCACCGCCACGAACAGGCGCGTGACGACGTCGTCCTCATGCGTCCGCATGCCCGCCCGGCCCTTGCCGCCACGACGCTGCGAACGATAGGTCACCAGCGGCACGCGCTTGATGTAGCCAGCCTGGGTCACGGTGACGACCATGTCCTCGCGCTGGATCAGGTCCTCGAGGTCCTGGTCGAGATCACTGTCCAGGTCGATCACGGAGCGACGCGCGTCCGCGAACCGGTCGCGGATGTCGATCAGCTCTTCCTGCATGACCTCGAGCAGGCGCTCGCGCGAATGGAGGACATGCAGCAACTCCTTGATCTCGACCGCCAGCTTCTCGACGTCCTCGACCAACTCGTCGCGTGCCAGGGCGGTCAGGCGCTGCAGCTGCAGAGCCAGGATCGCGCGCGCCTGCGCTTCGGAGAGATTGTAGGTCTCGGACGGCGGCGGCGCGTCCACCAAGCCGGCCTCGGCCCGCTCGAGCAGCGGCAGGATATCGGCCGAGCGCCAGCTGCGCTCGGTCAACCGCACCCTGGCTTCGGCGGAATCGCGCGACGAGCGGATCAGCGCGATCACCTCGTCGATGTTCAGCACCGCGATCACCAGGCCGATCAGGCCATGGATCCGCTGGCGGGCCTGACCCAGCCGGTAGGCGGAGCGGCGGAGGATCGTCTCCTCGCGGAATTCGATGAACGCCTTCAGCGTGTCGATCAGGCCGAGCGTGGTCGGCCGGCCGCCCACGAGCGACACCATGTTGATGCCGAACGAGGTCTGCACCGGCGTGTAGCGCCAGAGCTGGTTGAGCACGACGTCGGGATCGGCATCACGCTTGAGCTCGATGACGACCCGGATGCCCTGTCGGTCGCTCTCGTCGCGCAGGTCTGCGATACCCTCGACCTTCTTGTCACGGACCACCTCGGCGATCCGCTCCACCATCCGCGCCTTGTTCACCTGGTAGGGAACTTCGGTGATGATGATGGCCGGCCGGTCCTTGCGGACCTCTTCGACATGGGTCTTCGAGCGGATCAGGATGCTGCCACGGCCGTTCTGGTACGCCGTCATGATTCCGCCGCGGCCCAGGATGATGCCGGCGGTCGGAAAGTCCGGCCCCGGCACGATCTCCATGATCTCGGCGAGCTCGATCGACGGGTTCTTAATGAGCGCGATGCAGGCGTCGATGATCTCGCCCAGATTGTGCGGCGGGATGTTCGTCGCCATGCCGACGGCGATTCCGCCGGCCCCGTTCACCAGCAGGTTCGGGAAGCCCGCAGCCAGCACCGACGGCTCTTCGGTGCTCTCGTCGTAGTTCGGCCGGAAGTCGACGGTATCCTCGTCGATCTCGCCGATGACCGCCAGCGCCGCCCGCGACAGCCGCGCTTCCGTATAGCGCATCGCCGCCGGCGGATCGTCGTCCTGCGAGCCGAAATTGCCCTGGCCATCGATCAGGGGCAGGCGCAGCGAGAAAGGCTGCGCCATGCGGACCATCGCGTCGTAGATCGCGCTGTCGCCGTGCGGATGGTACTTACCCATCACGTCGCCGACGATGCGCGCCGACTTGCGATGCGGCTTGCCCGGATCGAAACCGCTTTCCTTCATCGAATACAGGATGCGGCGCTGCACGGGCTTCAGCCCGTCGCGGACATCCGGAAGCGCCCGCGACACGATCACGCTCATCGCGTAATCGAGGTAGCTCTTCCTCATCTCCTCTTCGATGGGGACGATGTCGTACGGACGCGGCTCGGTTGCCAAGGTGCGTGATCTCTGACGATGTGACGGAACGGCGAACGGCACCGAGCGGAATTCTCCGTCTCAGTGCGCGTGCCTTCTAGCAGGCTGGAACGGCGCGTGCCAGCACCGCCCAGCAACAGGCCAAAGGCCGATACGAGCAGCCGGGACCGACGGACCATCCCACTGGAATCAAGGGTTTATATGGGCATCCGGCGGCTCGGCGCAATCCGGCGGCAGGCGATCAGGCAGAGCCGTCTAGCGTCGTCGAGCCGTAATAGTGCCACAGGAACATGGCGCCTACGCCGCGCCACGGCGCCCAGTGCTCGACCATCGGGCGCAATGCCTTCGGTGTCGGCCGCCTGTCCAGCCCGCGCAGGCGCTGGTAGCCCACCTGGACCGCCAGATCGTCCGCAGGGAACACGTCCGCGCGGCCAAGCGCGAACAGGAGATAGATGTCGGCGCTCCATCGGCCAAAGCCGTTCAGCGCGATGATCTCTGCGGCCACCTCCTCGTCGGAAGCCGCATGGTGCCGGTCCAGGCCGAGCCGTCCATCCATGACGGCAGCCGCCAGCCCCTGCGCATGGGTGATCTTGCGAAAGCCGACGCCGCAGGCCCGCAGTGCCTCGACCGTCTGGCCGGCGATCCAATGATGATCGGGAGGCGCACCGGCGGCCTGTTCCAACCGGCGCCAGATTGCGGCGGCAGCCCGCACCGAGATCTGTTGCGCCGTCATGATCTGCAGCAGCGTCGCGAACCCCGGCGGCAGGATCCGTGGCGGCGGATCGCCGATCCGCTCCCGCAGTGCTGCCAGCTGTGGATCCCTTGCCGCCAGGACATCCATGGCGTCCCGGATCCGCGCCTGGTCCAGGAGACTAACTGTCGATGCAGGCGTGCTCATCTGGCACGGCCGTACGCCGGCCGGCGCCGATCCGCGTCGGCCCTTGTCGAAGATAGTGAGCGTGTAACCATGCCGCGTTCCTGATCCGGCGAAGAGCGCCGACTTCTAGGGGCCCCAGGTGCCAGGTACTAGCCCGGGCGCATCGGCCACGGCCTTGTGGAGGCGGTCACTTCCGGATGAATGCCATGAGGAAAGGTCGAACCATCAAGACCCTGATACCGCTGGTGATCGGCCTTGCCATCCTGTCGGCTGCCACGGTGCTGACCGTGTGGAACGAACGGCGGGCGGGTGGCGGGTCGGATCTGCGCACCTTCATCCGCGCAGCCCTGAAGGACGTACCGGCCGAGCACGTTCCTGACGGCGTGGAAGGGCAGATCGTCCGGATCGCCGGGACGACCAGTGCCGCGGGCGACGTCCTGGAGCCTGTCCTGCAGCGATCGGCGCCTGTCCTGCGTCTCGACCGGATCGTGGAAACGGCGCAGTGGCAGGAGCGGCAGATCGTGACCCAAGGTGGCCGCGACCTCGTCTACGAGTTGGTCTGGTCGAGCGTCCGGATCGATTCCTCCAGGTTCCGTGACGCGGGCGGGGCCCATCCCAACCCGCCATTGCGCCTGCAGAGCGAGCGGCTGCTGGCGCCGTCGCCGAAGCTCGGCGCCTGGTCGGCCGACCTGGCCATCTGGCATGCCATCGAGGCTACGGCCCCATGGGAATTTCCCGAGCAACTGGTGGTGGACGCCGTCGGCACCGTGCGAAGGTTCGGCACGTGGTGGTGGTCCGGTGATCCTGAGCACCCCGCGCCCGGTGACCTGCGCCTGCGCTACCTCGCCGTTCCCCACGGCGACGTCACGATGATCGGGCGGGCCACGTCCCGCAGGCTAGCGGCGCCGGTCGACGAGTTGGGCAATCCGTTGCCCCTGGCAGCCGCCGGCAAGGTTCCGGCCGACGTCATCCTGGGCGACGCGGGCAGGACCGCCGCGATCGAGGCGTGGAAGGTCCGGGCCGTGGCGCTCGCGGTATTCCTGCTGGGTAGCCTCATTCTCGCGTCGGGCTTCAAGCGCTTGGCGCCCGAGGTCCTCGGGCGCTTCGGCGGGAGCGTGCCGTCGCTCGGGAGTCTTCTTGGCCTGCTTCTATGGCTGGCGCTGTCCGTAACCACCTGGTTACTCTTCCGCCTGCGCTAACCTACGAGACAGACGTGGGTTTTTGGCATGCCCTGAGTGCTTCAAAGGACGGCTGGGGCATGCTAGGCCCGTGATCTGGCTTGGCTGGAAGCCGATAGGCAGCGCCGAAAGGATCGGGAGCGATGGAACGCGAGCAGATGGCCTACGACGTGGTGATCGTAGGCGCCGGCCCGGCCGGGCTCGCCTGCGCCATCCGCCTCAAGCAGCTGGCAGGCGAGGACCTCTCTGTCTGCGTCATCGAGAAGGGGGCCGAGGTCGGCGCGCACATCCTGTCCGGTGCGGTGCTGGAGCCGCGTTCGCTCAACGAACTGCTGCCGGAATGGAAGAGCACCGGAGCCCCGGTCGAGACCGAGGTCACCGAGGACCAGTTTCTTTTCCTGACCGAGAAGACCGCCCGGCGCCTGCCGACGCCGCCGCAGATGCACAACCAGGGCAACTACATCATCTCGCTGGGCCTGCTCTGTCGATGGCTGGCCGAACAGGCCGAGGGCCTGGGTGTCGAGATCTATCCCGGTTTCGCCGCGGCCGAAGTGCTCTACGATGACAAGGGTGCGGTGCGGGGCGTGGCGACCGGCGACATGGGCGTGGGCCGCGACGGCCAGCCGACCGACGCCTACCAGCCGGGCATGGAACTGGTCGGCCGCCTCACCGTGTTTGCCGAAGGCTGCCGAGGCTCGCTCACCAAGACGCTGTTCCAGCGCTTCGACCTGCGGGACGGCGTGGATCCGCAGACCTATGCGATCGGGATCAAGGAACTGTGGGAGGTCGACCCGGCGCAGTTCCACAAGGGCCGCTCGACCCACTCGATCGGTTGGCCGCTCGACCAGCAGACCTATGGTGGATCCTTCCTGTACCACTGGAAGGACAACCAGATCGCGTTCGGCTTCGTCGTGGGCCTGGACTATGCCAATCCCTATCTGTCGCCGTTCGACGAGTTGCAGCGGCTGAAGCTGCACCCGGCGATGCGCCCGACTTTCGAAGGGGGGCGACGCATCAGCTACGGCGCCCGGGCGCTGAGCGAAGGGGGCTTGCAGTCCATTCCCAGGCTGATCTTCCCTGGTGGCGCGCTCATCGGCGACACGGCCGGTTTCCTCAACGTGCCCAAGATCAAGGGCACCCATACCGCGATGAAGTCCGGCATGCTCTGTGCCGAGGCTGCGGTGGATGCCCTGAAAGCAGCCAGCGACACGCCGGTCCTCCTGGAATCCTACCCTGACTCGTTCCGGAAATCCTGGCTCTACGAGGAGCTATACGCCGTCCGGAACATCCGGCCATCCTTCCGGCGCGGGCTGATGGCCGGCCTCGCCTACTCCGCGACCGACACCTACGTCTTCCGCGGCAAGGTGCCCTGGACCCTGCATCACCATGCCGACCACAGCGCCACCGAGCCCAAGGCCAAGCACCAGCCGATCCCCTATCCCAAGCCTGACGGCAAGCTGACGTTCGATCGGCTGAGCTCGGTCTTCCTGTCCGGAACCAACCACGAGGAAGACCAGCCTTGCCACCTGCAGCTGAAGGACCCGACGGTCCCGATCCGGATCAACCTGCCGGAGTATGACGCACCCGAGCAGCGCTACTGTCCAGCCGCCGTCTACGAGATCGTGCAGGAGAGCGACGGCCAGCCACGACTGCAGATCAACGCGCAAAACTGCGTCCACTGCAAGACCTGCGACATCAAGGACATGACGCAGAACATCAACTGGGTCACGCCGCAAGGCGGCGGCGGCCCGGTCTACGGAACGATGTAGAGCCTACGTGGCGCCAGCTCGCCTCGCCATGTAGATTGCGCCGTTGACCCGGATGCGCCGGCCACCGATGCTCTGGTCCGCTCGGCCCGGTCCTGAGGAACGTCATGAACAACGCGCCGCTTGCTGTTGTCCTGCTTGCATCTATCGGCTTGCTGGGTGCCTGCGCGCCCGCCGGCACTGAACGTCCCGGAACGGCTGCTGCCGAGGCGGTGCCTAAGCCGTCCGAAGCGGCGACCATCGATGCCGCGGTGGAGGCTTCCCTCCTCGACCTCTACCGTGCGGCCCCAGGCTCCCAGGCGCTGGTGGAGAAGGCGAAAGGCGTGCTGGTCTTCCCGTCGATCACCAAGGCCGGGTTCGTCGCAGGTGCGGAGTACGGCAAGGGTGCCTTGCAGGTCGGCGGGCAAACGGTGGGCTATTACAGCCTGACCGCCGGCTCGATCGGCTTCACCGCCGGCGTCCAGGAGACGGCCCAGGCCATCCTGTTCAACACGCAGGAATCGCTCGACGCATTCCGCGCGAGCAATGGTTGGACGGCCGGGGTGGACACGTCGGTAGCACTGCTCAAGATCGGCGGTTCCGGCACGATCGACAGCCGGACAGCCAACTCGCCCGTCCAGGCCATCATCTACAACACGTCCGGGCTGATGGCAGACGCATCGGTCCAGGGTCAGAAGATCACCAAGATCACGCCCTGATTCCTGGGCAGGGGACGTCGTGGCGTGAAAGATGCACGGCGGCTCCCGGGCGGCCTGTCCGAGCTCACGCCCGCCGAATATCGGGCAGACGCGACCGTCCAGGTCGCGGGCCTGCTGCTTGGAATCGTCGGCTCGACCGTGCTTCTGGCAACCGCCCCGCCCCGGACATCGCCCTGGCAAGCCACGGCCCTGGCAGCCTACGCCATCGGGCTCGTCGCCATGCTCGGCTGCTCCGCTCTCTACCGCCTGACCCGTGACCCCGTCCGCAAGCACATCTTCCGTCGTCTCGACCACGCCGCGATCTTCCTGATGATCGCCGGCACCTATACGCCGCTGATCGTGAATGGCGGGCGCCACGCCCTGTTCCTGCTGGCCCTCGTCTGGCTCGTCGCGCTGGCCGGCATGGCGATCAAGCTGCTGGCCCTGCCGGTTCCCGAGAAGCTGTCGGTCGGGATCTACCTGGCCCTTGGCTGGACGATCCTCCTTGCGCCGGGAGAGGTGTTCGCCTTGCCGGCCGGGGCCCTGGCCCTGCTGGTGATGGGCGGGCTGCTCTACAGCATCGGGGTCCTGTTCTACCTCTGGGAACAGCTGCGCTTCCACGTCGCGATCTGGCATGGCTTCGTGCTTGCCGCCGCCGCATGCCATTACATTGCGATCATGCTGACGCTGCCAGTCTGACCGGCCGGTCCAGCGTGGGCGCCGTCAGGCACTGCCCGGTCGCGTAAACAGTTCCACGCCGTCCGCGGTGATGCCGACCGTGTCTTCCGCCTGGGCGGCCCAGCCCCGGTCGCGGGTCACCATCGACCAGCCGTCCGGCAGCGTCTTGAGGTCCGGCCGACCGGCCACGAGGATCGGCTGGACCGACAGGAACATGCCTTCCTCCAGCCGTTCGCCCTGGCCGGGTGTGCCATGGTGGGGGACGTGCGGCTCCATGAAGAACTCGCGGCCGATGCCATGGCCGCCAAGATCGCGGACAACGGCAAAGCCCACGCCGTTCACCCGCGCTTCCGCCACCGCCTGGATCGCGTGACCCAGGTCACCGATGGTCATGCCCGGCCGGAGCATGGCGATCCCCGCGGCCAGCGCCTGCTCGGCGCGCTCCGCCAGCAGACGGCCGCGCGGCGTGGGTGTCCCGACATGGAAGCTGCGCGCGATCCCGGCATGCCAGCCGCCGAGCTTTGCCTTGAACGCGATCTTCACGAGGTCGCCAGGAGCCAGCTTCTTGGCCGCGCTCGGGATGCCATGACAGACGACGTGGTTGACCGAGATGCAGGTCGCGTTCGGGAAGCCGCGCATGCCCTTGGTGGCCGCGACGCCCTCATGTTCTTGGATGCACTGCTCGACGATTGCATCCAGATCGGCCGTGCTGGTTCCCGGACGGACGGCGCTGGCCGCAGCTTCCATGGCGAGCGCCGCCAGTCTGCCCGCGGCGCGCATGCCGGCGAACGCCGCAGCCAGTTCGGCCGAGCGCGTCACGCCGCCTTCTGGACCAGCTTGTAGGGCGGCTTCTCGTAGCCCAGTGCGGAGCGCGTGAAGACCTCCACGCCCGTCTCGGTCACGGCGACCGTGTGCTCGAACTGCGCGGACGAGGTCTTGTCGCGGGTGACGCAGGTCCAGCCATCGGCCAGCACGAGCACGTCCGGGCGGCCCACGTTCACCATGGGCTCGATCGTGAAGAACATGCCGGGCTGGAGCACGACGGGATCGCGCCGCTCGAACTGCAGCTTGCGCGGGATCTTGTAGTGCTTGACCTCGGGCGCATCGTGGAAGTTGCGGCCGACACCGTGGCCGACGAACTCCTCCACCACCGAGAAGGCGACGCCGTTGCGCCGTTCTTCCACCACCTTCTGGATCGCCTCGCCGACATCGTCGAGTGTGGCACCCGGCTTGACCGCGTCGATGCCAGCCCACATCGCCTCGTAGGTGCGCTCCATCAGGAGCAGGTCCTTCACCTTGGCGCGCGGCAGCGCGAACATCCGCGAGGTGTCGCCATACCAGCCGTCGAGGATGACGGTGACGTCGATGTTGAGCGTGTCCTCGGGCGTCAGCAGCTTCTTCTCGCTGGGGATGCCGTGGTTCACGACCCGCCCGATCGAGATGCAGGACGAAGCGGGATAGCCCTTGTAGTTCTTGGTGGCGGGGATGCCGCCATGGTCCAGCATATAGCCTTCGATCAGGCGATCGAGCTCGGCGGTGCTGATGCCCGGCCGGATATGCGGCGTGATGAAGTCCAGCGTATCGGCGGCGAGGCGGCCTGCCTTGCGCATGCCCTCGAAGCCGGCCTCGTCATGGATCGGGATCGAACGGTTCTCGAGGCCATGCTCGATGAAGCGGTTGGCGAAATTCTCGGCAGCCGCCGAGATCCCGGCGAGGGTGCCGAAGTCGAACGCCTCGTCGGGCTTCTTGAAGATGGTCTTGGTAGGCTTGGCGGGGCGGTTCATGCGGGACGATCGCTGGAATGCTGCGCAACGTGCGACGGGTCCGGCTACACGGCGGTGCGCGGATCCGTCAACCTGGGCGGGCGCGCAGCTTCTCCCGCCAGGCTGCATAGAGCCCGCTCGCGACGATCAGCATCGCGCCCATCACCACATAGATGCTGGGCACGTCGCCAAAGACAATCCACCCGGACAGCGCCGCCCAGATCAGCATGGTGTAGGTGAAGGGCTGCACGACCACCGCCGGGGCGAACTGCAGGGCCAGCACCAGACCGTAATGGCCGAACACCCCGAGCGCGGCAATCCCGCCCAGCAGGAGCCACTGCCCCGTCGTCGGCGGAGTCCAGAAGAACGGTCCGACCAGGCTCAGCGCGATCGTGCCGCCAACTGTCTGCCAGACCATCGAGGTCGCCGCCGCATCGTGGCGACCGGCGATGCGGGTCATGATCTGGTAGAACGCGTACATGATGCAGCAGCCGAGCATGATCAGCATGCCGGGCGTGATCTCGGCAAAGCCCGGACGCACGATGATGAGCACGCCCAACAGGCCCACGCCCACCGCGATCCAGCGCCGCAATCCCACCTGCTCGCCCAGCAGCGGCACCGACAGGGCGGTGACGACCAGCGGGGTCAGGGCGAAGATCGCATGCGCGTCGGCCAGTGGCACGGTCTGGTAGCCGAACACGACGAAGGTCATCTCTGCGGAGATCAGGATTGCCCGGCCGATCTGCAGCCTCGGCCGGGCACTGCGCAGGGTCGAACGCAGCCCGCCGGGTGCCGCCAGCGCCAGGGCCAGCGGGATGGAGAGGGCATAGCGGACCCAGAGGATCTGCACCGGCTCCAGCTGGGTGGACAGCGTCTTGCTGGCCGCGTCCATCCAGCCGAAGCAGAACATCCCGCACAGGCAGATCAGGATGCCTTTGGCCGTCTGGTCGAGCTTCACGCCTCCGCCATGGCGAAGACCTTGGGCCGGTACGGCCCGTGGCTGCGCTCGACGGCCGCGGCCGCCTGCAGCACCAGCGCCTCGGCAAATGGCCTTCCGACGATCTGCAGGCCGATCGGCATGTTGTTGCTGTCCAGGCCCACCGGCACCGAGATGGCTGGCAGGCCCAGCCAGTTGAAGACGCCGATCAGCTGGCCGATCGCATTGGCGGTCTCGACGAAGCGCGCATCGCCACCCGTGTCGGTATCGACGATGCGCGGTGTCTGGACCGGACAGGTCGGCAGGACGACGAGATCGGCCTTGCTGAAGATGGCAGCGCAGAACGCGTCCAGAGCCGGGCCCCGGCTGCGCTGGGCCAGCAGATAGTCGACCGCCGAGAGGGCGAAGCCCGGCTCCATGCGCGCCAGCGTCTGGGGGACGAAGTCGCTGCGCCGCTCGGCGACATGGTCGCGATGCACGGAGCCGCACTCGGCCATCAGCACGAGCCGGCGGATCGCGTTGATCGCCTCGACCTTGTCGAGCGAACCCTCGGCGATGGTCGCTCCTTCCTGGCCCAGCCGTGCGATCGCGTCGCGCACCGCCAGATCGATGACCGGATCGACCGTACAGCCGAGCCCGCCGGTCGCATGGAACAGGCGCAGCCCGCGCACGCCGCGCTCCAGCCCGGCATGATAGGCCGGCACGGGACGACGGCTCGTCGTCGTGTCGTCGGGGTCATGCCCGGCGATCGCCTGCAGCATCGTCGCGACATCGCGGGTGGTGCGCGCCAGCGGCCCGATATGGTCCAAGGAGAAGCTGAGCGGCATGGCCCCTGCCCGGCTGACCAGGCCATAGGTCGGCTTCAGCCCGACCAGCCCGCAGAACGAGGCCGGAATGCGGATCGAGCCGCCCGTGTCGGAGCCGAGGGTCGCCGGGATCAGGCCCGCCGCCACGGCCGTGGAGCCGCCCGAGGTCGAGCCGCCGGTGATCCGCTCCAGGTCGTGGGCGTTCTTGGGCGTGTCGGTGTGGTTGTTGTGGCCGGTCACGCCCAGCGCGAACTCCACCATGTTGAGCCGCCCGACATCGATGGCCCCCACCAGGTCCAGGCGCTGCAGGACAGCCGCGGTGCGGCTGGCCACGTACGTGCCGCGGATCCTGGAGCCCTGCCCTGCGACCTGGCCCTCCCGGTAGAACATGTCCTTGTGCGCCATCGGCACGCCATGCAGCGCGCCGCGCAGCCTGCCCTTGGCCCGCTCGGCGTCACAGGCGGCTGCCAGCTCGAGCGCCCGCTCGGGCCAGAGCAGCGCGGTGGCGTTCAACGCGCGTCCCCGTCCGTCCAGCGCCGCGATCACGGCACGCGTCGCTTCCACCGAGCCGATCTTGCCGCTGCGGATGGCGTGGGCCAGTTCGTCCAGCGACAAGGCGAGGATGTCGCTGCTCATCGGCCGCTCTCCGGCTGGGCATTGCGGTCGAGCGCGACCAGGAAGTCGCCCGGCTCCGCCTCCATGGGAATGCCCGTGCAGGCGTCGCGCAGGATCGCCACCAGCTGGGCACAGGTCGCTGCGGCGGATGCCGGCACGTCGATGCCAGCCGGTGTCGCCACTTGTTGCTTGTCCTCGCCAGCCATCGCAGGTTTCCTCTCCCTTGGACGCGACGCACAGCGCTTAGCACCCCGCCCCATCCGGAGACAGCCGTCCCGTCGCCATGGATCGAGGCGGGACGGTTAACTGGCGCGTCCGTGCAGGTTGTCCACGGCCGGCGTGGTGGAAACTGGAACCGGTCAAGAGTCTTGCGAGTTTCCAGCTACTCGGGCACCGGTTGACCGGGCCGAGATGAACAAGAGGAACGCTGTACATGGACATGACCGGCGAGTACCGGATCCC
Organism: Geminicoccus sp.; assembly: GCF_036263595.1. Taxonomy (NCBI): domain Bacteria; kingdom Pseudomonadati; phylum Pseudomonadota; class Alphaproteobacteria; order Geminicoccales; family Geminicoccaceae; genus Geminicoccus; species Geminicoccus sp. The sequence goes on from NZ_DATAGQ010000150.1 coordinate 20,324, forward strand.
GGCTCCGCGGCAGGTTGTCTGGGAGGCATTGAACGACCCGGAGACCCTCAAGGCTGCCATCGTCGGCTGCGATGAGCTGAACCGGACCGGCCCGAACAGCTTCGAGGCGAAGGTGACGGCGAAGGTCGGCCCGGTGAAGGCCAAATTCGGCGGCAAGGTCCAGCTTGAGGACCTCGATCCGCCGAACGGCTACCGGATCGTCGGCGAGGGCTCGGGCGGCGCTGCCGGTTTCGCCAAGGGCGGGGCGAAGGTCGACCTGATCGAGGATGGCGACGCGACGATTCTGCGCTACGCCGCCAAGGCCGACGTCGGCGGCAAGCTGGCCCAGATCGGCTCACGGCTGATCGCCGGCACCGCGAAGAAGATGGCTGACGATTTCTTCGGCCGGTTCTCGCAGCTGGTCACCACTCGCATGGGTGCGTCCCCGGCAGCGACGGCGACACCTATCGCGTCCACCGCTGCTCCGACGGCCGCGGCCGCCGTGGCAGGCCCGGTCGTGGAGACGCCGTCGCAACCCGTGGCAGCCGAACCGCTGGTCATCGAGCCGTTCGGCAACGACCCGGCGACCACGCGCCCGGCGGCGACGGACACTTCCCCGGCCCCCGGAGCGGCGACCGGTCTGCCGTCCCGCGAGGAACTGGACCAGATGGAAGCCGCCCAGCGGGGCGTCCCGGACCGGCCGGTGGACGTGCCACCGGAACCGCTCGCGCCGATGCACGGCAGCGGCATGACCGCGGCGGGCGCGGTCCATGGTGCCACCGTGGAGGAGACGCCGGTCGGCTATGAGCCCGGCCGGATCACCCAGGCGCCCGTTACCGCTCCGCCCGGTCCCGTGCCTGGCATGCCGGAGCCCACTGGCACCGTGCCGGTCGACGACCCTGCGCGGACTTCCGCGCATATCCAGGCTTCGGCCGAGCCCTCGGCCGTCACGCCACCCCCGCCCGTCGGCCCGGCTGCCACCGGCACGCCGCGCGCGAGCACCGGGCCCACGACCGCGACGGGGTCGACCCCGGCCAAGGGTGGTCTGCCGTGGATGTGGATCATCATCGCGATCCTGGTCGTCCTGGCGCTGATGTTCCTGCTGGATTGACCGGCATCTTCGCCGAACGGCGCGTTGACGCTGCGCTGGCGTTTCAATAGCTTCCGCGGAAAGGCAGCACGGTTCCAGGGGTCGCCGCGCATGAGCGCGCCCCTGGTCTTCCGCCGCTGCCGCGAGGGGCGCACTGACGGTTCGGGACCGCGATCCTGGCCAGGGAGAGGTTGATGACGACCGTTTCAATGACCGTGAACGGCAAGGCGGTCACGAAGGACATCGAGCCGCGCATGCTGCTCTCCACCTTCCTTCGCGACGAGCTTGGCCTCACCGGCACGCATGTCGGCTGCGACACCTCCCAGTGCGGCTGCTGCGTCGTCCATGTGGACGGCGATTCGGTCAAGGCCTGCACGGCGCTGGCCGTCCAGTGCGAGGGCTCGCAGGTCACCACCATCGAGGGCTTGGCCACGAACGGCACCCTGCATCCGATGCAGGAAGCATTCCGCGACAATCACGGCCTGCAGTGCGGCTTCTGCACGACCGGCATGATCATGTCGTCGGTCGACCTGGTGAAGAAGGCCAAGGAGCAGGGCGTCACGCTCGACGAGCACTATGTCCGCGACGGCCTGCAGGGGAACATCTGCCGCTGCACGGGCTATCACAACATCGTCAAGGCAGTACTGGCCGGCGCGCAGTCGATGTGAACTGGCCCAGCGCCAGCATTGTAGAAGAACAAGCAGCGGCCGGATGACCTCGATCAGGGGGCGGACAGGAACATGGCGACGAACGGAATCGGTTCGGCAGTGAAGCGCAAGGAAGACTTGCGCTTCATCACGGGTAGTGGCCGCTACACGGACGACATCAACGTCGCGAAGCAGGCCTATGCCTGCTTTGTCCGCAGTCCGCATGCGCACGCGACGATCGGGACGATCGACAAGAGCGCGGCCGAGGCCATGCCTGGCGTGATCGGGGTCTTCACCGGCGAGGACGTCGCGGCCGACGGCCTTGGCGGGCTGATCTGCGGCTGGATGGTCAAGTCAAAAGACGGCTCGCCGATGAAGGCCGGGCCGCACCCGATCCTGGCGCACGGCAAGGCCCGCTATGTCGGCGACCATGTCGCGGTGGTGGTGGCCGAGACCTACGAGCAGGCCCGGGACGCTGCCGAGGCGATCGTGGTCGACTACACCCCCCTCCCGGCGATTGCGGACGTGGCGAGGTCGCACGACAGTGGCGTGCCGATCCACGACGACATCGCCAACAACCTGGTCTACGACTGGGAGATCGGCGACAAGGCTGCGACCGACAGCGCATTCGCCAATGCGGCGCACGTCACCAAGGTCGAGATCGTCAACAACCGGCTCGTGCCGAACGCGATGGAGCCGCGTGCCGCCATCGGCCATTACGAGTTCGGCACGGACAGCTTCACGCTCTACACCACCAGCCAGAACCCGCACGTGGCCCGGCTGGTCATCTCCGCCTTTGTCGGCATCGCGCCGGAGCACAAGCTCACCGTGATCGCGCCGGATGTGGGCGGCGGGTTCGGCTCGAAGATCTTCATCTATGCCGAGGAATGCGTGGCGCTCTGGGCGTCGCGCAAGCTGCGCCGGCCGGTAAAGTGGACGGCCGACCGGACCGAAGCGTTCCTCTCGGATGCGCATGGCCGCGACCATGTCTCCGTCGCCGAGATGGCGATGGACCAGGATGGCCACTTCCTGGCGCTGCGGGTGAACACCAAGGCGAACATGGGTGCCTATCTCAGCACCTTCGCCTCCTGCATCCCGACCTACCTCTATGCGACGTTGCTGGCCGGTCAGTACAAGACACCGGCCATCTATTGCGACGTGCAGGCCTACTACACCAACACGGCCCCGGTGGATGCCTACCGTGGTGCCGGGCGTCCGGAGGCGACCTACCTCCTGGAGACGCTGGTCGAGGAATGCGCTCGCGAGATGAAGCTGGACCCGGCGGAGATCCGCCGGCGCAACTTCATTCCGAAGGATGCCTTCCCCTACCAGACGCCGGTCGCCCTGCAGTACGACACGGGCGACTACGAGATCTGCATGGAGAAGGCGCTGGAGCTGGCGGACTATGCCGGCTTCCCGGCACGTCGCCAGCAGTCGGAAGCCAAGGGCAAGCTGCGCGGCGTGGGCTTCTCCGCCTATATCGAGGCCTGCGGCATCGCACCTTCCGCAGTGATCGGCTCGCTCGGCGCCGGCGTGGGCCTGTGGGAGAGTGCCAAAGTCCGCTTCAGCCATACCGGCAAGGTGCAGGTCCTGACCGGCACGCACAGCCATGGCCAGGGCCATGAGACGACCTTCGCCCAGGTGGTCGCCGAGAAGCTCGGCGTCGCCTACGAGGATGTCGACGTGATCCATGGCGACACGTCGAAGACCACGGTCGGCATGGGCACCTACGGCTCGCGCTCGCTCGCGGTGGGCGGCGAGGCGCTGGTCAAGGCCTGCGACAAGATCGTGGCCAAGGGCAAGAAGATCGCGGCGCACCTGCTGGAGGCCGCGGAAGCGGACATCGTCTTCAAGGACGGATCGTTCTCGGTGGCCGGCACGGACAAGGCGAAGTCGATTGGCGAGATCGTCTTCGCTGCCCTGGTGCCGCACAATTATCCGGCCGGCCTCGAGCCCGGCATGGAAGAGACCGCCTATTACGATCCGGCGAACTTCACCTATCCGTCGGGCGTATATATCTGCGAGCTCGAGGTCGACCCGGACAGTGGCGTGACCGAGATCCAGCGCTTCACCGCGGTCGACGACTTTGGCAACGTCGTCAACCCGATGATCGTCGAGGGGCAGGTCCATGGCGGGCTGGCCCAGGGCATCGGCCAGGCGCTGCTGGAAAACGCGGTCTATGACGAGAGCGGCCAGCTCCTGTCGGCGTCCTACATGGACTACGCCATGCCACGCGCCGACGACCTGCCGTCCTTCGTCGTCCACACGACGGCCGGCACCGCCTGCACGCACAATTCGCTGGGCGTGAAGGGCTGCGGCGAGGCCGGGGCCATTGGTTCGCCGCCGGCGGTGATGAACGCCATCGCCGATGCGATCGGCACCCGGGTCTCCATGCCGGCGACGCCGGAAAAGGTCTGGCGGGCCATTCAACAGTCCAAGAATCTGGCCAGAGCGGCCGAGTGAACACGAGAGAGAACTGAAAGATGTACGCTTTCGGCTATCACAGGCCTGGATCGGTGGCGGATGCGGTGAAGCTGCTCGCCGACAACCCGGACGCCAAGCTCCTGGCTGGTGGGCAGACCTTCATCCCGACCCTGAAGCAGCGCCTGGCGCAACCTTCGGACGTGATCGACCTGGGCGGCATTCCGGACCTGCAGACCATCCGGGCCGAGGGCGACAGGCTCGTGATCGGCGCCATGGTCAAGCATGCTGCCGTCGCGAAGGATTCGACGGTCAGGTCGATGATCCCGGCGCTGGCGGCCATGGCCGGCGACATCGGTGACGTGCAGGTCCGCAATCGCGGCACCATCGGCGGCTCGGTCAGCAACAATGACCCGGCCGCCGACTATCCGGGTGCCGTTGTTGCACTCGGCGCCACGGTCACCACCGACCGTCGCACCATTGCCGGCGAGGACTTCTTCACCGGCATGTTCGAGACGGCGCTGGAAGAGGGCGAGATCCTGACCTCGATCGCCTTCCCGAAGCCGATCGCAGCCGCCTACGAGAAGTTCCGCAACCCGGCGTCGCGCTATGCGATGGTCGGCGTGTTCGTTGCGAAGCTGCCCTCGGGTGTGCGCGTCGCGGTCACCGGTGCCGGTCCATGCGTGTTCCGCCTGCCCGACTTCGAGGCGGCCCTTGCGTCGAACTTCTCCGCGTCGGCGATCGAGAACCTCACGGTCGACGCCAGCGGCCTGAACTCCGACATCCACGCCTCGGCGGATTATCGGGCGCATCTCGTGAAGGTCGTGGCCAAGCGGGCGCTCGCGAAGGCGAAGTGATCCGCTTCAACGGGACATTCCGTGACGTGAAGGGGCCGGCTCGACCGGCCCCTTCATGCATTTCAGCTCAGCTGTTAAGCGCGCCGCGCTCGGCCGGCTGCGGCGGCTCGATCCAGAGCGGGTCGAGGAGCTCGATGATCCTGCCATAGATTTCTGCCGTCACCTGGTCGACTCCGCCGGCCGGGGCACCCCGCAGAAAGGCCTGGATCTCGTTCTCCAACTCGTCTGGCTGGGCGGGATCCAGGCCCAGCCTGACAAGATCCGGGACGACCTGCTCGTCGGGCTCGAGATAACGATTCGTGCTTTCCACCAAGCTGACGGACGCTGGCACGCGGAGCATGATGATCCGGGTGATCGACGGTGGCCTGGAGGGGCCCATCAGCGCAGCACCCGCCAGGTGCCCCATCATCACGCTGGTGGGCGGGTTCGGGCGCACCATCGAGAAGAACAGCGGCAGTTCCCCGTCCTCATGGAGAAGGTTCAGGAACAGTGACTGGCCGCTATCGTAGGTGGTGCCTCGCATGCGCGTGAGGTCACCTTGAAGTGTCTCGCTGTACACCACGTCCGGCCGTCCGACCCGCCGGGACTGCGTCACCACCAAGGTGCCCCGGATGATCCGGCCGTGTCGATAAGGGGACCAAGCCCAGCTATAGGCGGCGAACACCCCCTCCAGCTGCCGCCGCAGCCCCATGGGCGAGGCCTGATCAGGCACATCCTCACCGAGAAAATCCATGGCCTGCTGCCAGAGCCGTTCCGGCCCGACCTGCCGCTTGAGGCTCACCACCGTCAGGAACTGGTCCGACGTGCAGTCGAGCAGCCACTCCCTCGTCCTGTCGATTCCGAGAAGATCGATCCACTCGCGATAGAGCTTCGGATCGCGTGGCTGTGCGCGACCCTGCAGCCACTTATAAGAGCGATCCAGATCGAAACTGGTGGCAGGATCAGCCTTGGCAAAGGCGCGTGCCAAGTCCTTTCTGGTCGCACAACCCAATGCGGCAGCCGTGATTGCGAACTTCACGGCCAGACTGACTGCCATCCGACTCACCCTGACTGGATACGTCGCCTCATCGAGTTGCCCGTCATCATCAAGGTCCGGGCAGGGAAATGTGCGAATGTCGACATGAAGAACAGGGATGAGTCAATGGCGGGAAAGGTGAACAAGCAAGTAGATATCTCGCTCGGTTACCTTAGCATCGGACCTCCGGCGATGCCAGATTCAAGCGCTGACTGTTCATTTCCGGAAGGAGACGGCGTTCCGGTTCCAGCTTCCGGGCGTGCCGTCGCAAGCATATGGACCGAGCCGCTCCAGCGGCATTCGATCCGCATCCCAAGGTGATCGGGCAGATCATGCGCGCGCTGCTTCTTGGAGTCGTTTTCTTCCTCCTGGCCGGCTGCGGACCGCGCTACGAGACCCGTTACATCTACACGCCGCCCGCTGATTCGCCTCAGACAAGGCAATGCCTGCAGAACTGCGAGTTCCAGCGACAGCAATGCCTGGTCATCGCCGACAACAACCAGCAGCTCTGCGAGTTGCAGGCAGAGAACGAGGCGTTCCGCTGCGAGGCGGAGTCACGCTACTACTATGAGCGCTGCCTGAACCGGAACCCTGACCAGCCGGAGCGGTGCCGGTACCCCAGGGCGTTCTGCCCGCGGCGGACATGCTGGCGCAACGACGGGCGCTGCGACGATCTCTATCGCTCCTGCTACACCTCGTGCGGCGGGAGCATCCGCGGCGAGACCGTCTGCACGGCCAACTGCGAAGAGGCCCCTCCGCCGGTCACGACGCCGCCCTGAGAGTGCGGGACATCACCAGGCAAGCGCCGGCTGGGCCTCCACGGCCTGCTGGCGGCGAGGCGGCGGCTCCTGGGCGATGACATAGCGGTGATGCGCATTGCCGCGGTTGGCTTCGGCCAGCCTGCGCCACTGCTCGAGGGCCAGACCGTAGGTGCTGAACGGTCCGGCCACGCTCTCCGTCCCGGCGATGACGGCGCCGAAGCTGATGTCGGCATACTCGCCGCCGATGATCCAGAACTTGCCGCAAGGCTTGTCCATCGATCGCACTCCCTCGTCAGTGGAACTGGGCTGTCTCGGTCGATCCGCTGAGCGCGGTGGTCGCGGCCTTGCCGCCGGAGATGGCCAGGCTCACCAGATCGAAATAGCCGGTGCCGACTTCGCGCTGATGTCTGGTCGCCGTATAGCCATGCTCCTCTGCAGCGAACTCGGCCTGCTGCAGCTCCGTGTAGGCCGCCATCTGCCGGTCCTTGTAGCTGCGCGCCAGCTCGAACGTGGCGTAGTTCAGGCTGTGGAATCCGGCCAGGGTGATGAACTGGAACTTGTAGCCCATTGCCCCCAGCTCGCGCTGGAACTTCGCGATGGTGGCGTCGTCCAGCTTGGCTTTCCAGTTGAAGCTGGGCGAGCAGTTGTAGGCCAGCAGCTTGCCCGGGAACTCGCGGTGGATGCCTTCCGCGAACCGGCGGGCCTGCGCCAGGTCCGGCGTCGAGGTCTCCATCCAGAGGAGGTCGGCGTAAGGCGCGAAGGCCAAGCCGCGCGCGATGCAGTACTCCATCCGGTTCTCCTTGCGGATCGGATGGAAGCCTTCCTCGGTGCGGGTGGCACGGTCGATGAACGGATGATCCCGCTCGTCGATGTCGGAGGTGATCAGCTTGGCGCTTTCGGCATCGGTCCGTGCCACCAGCACGGTCGGCACGTCCATGACGTCAGCTGCGAGCCGAGCGGCGTTCAACGTGCGCACGAAGCTGTTCATCGGCACCAGCACCTTGCCGCCCAGGTGCCCGCATTTCTTCTCCGACGCCAGCTGGTCCTCGAAATGGACCCCTGCGGCACCGGCCTCGATCATCGCCTTCATCAGCTCGAAGGCGTTGAGGGGGCCGCCGAACCCGGCCTCCGCATCGGCGACGATCGGTGCGAACCAGCGCCGCTTGGCACCCCCCTCCGCGTGCTCGATCTGGTCGGCACGCTGCAGGGTTCGGTTGAGACGGCGCACGACTTCCGGCACCGAGTCGGCGGGATAGAGGCTCTGGTCGGGGTACATGGCCCCAGCGGTGTTGGCGTCGGCGGCAACCTGCCAGCCCGACAGGTAGATCGCCTCCAGGCCGGCCCGGACCATCTGCATCGCCTGGTTGCCGTTGGTGGCACCGAACGTGTTCACGAAGTCGCAGGTGTGGAGCAGCTTCCACAGATGCTCTGCGCCCAGCCGTGCCAGCGTCTGCTCGATGCGGACCGAGCCGCGCAGGCGATCCACGTCCTCGTCGCGGTAGTCGCGACGGATCCCGTCGAAGCGTCCGGGAGGCACCGGATGTCGCTCTGGGTTGCTCATCTTGTAAAACCTTTACAGTTTATCCCCATTTGTTGCATGGGTTGTCTATGATCTTGCCGAGACTCTGCTCAAACACAAGGATCGGCAGTCGTGTAATCGAGCGGATCTGTAACTGACGACGAGTTCGATTTTGTAAACTTGTAAAGCATTGTGGAGGTGCAAGGTGAGCCGCAAGCGCATGTTGGGGCACAAGATCCGGCGTCTGCGGCGCGACCAGGCCCTGACCCAGGCCCAGCTCGCCCAGCGCCTGGGCATCTCGACCAGCTACCTGAACCTGATCGAGAGCAACCAGCGCGCCGTCACCGTCGAGATCCTGCTGAAGATCGGGTCGATCTTCGGTGTCGAGCTGTCGTCCTTTGCCGAGGACGAGGGAGAACGTCTGGTCAGCGGGCTCACCGAGGTGTTCGGCGATCCTCTCTTCACCCAGTCCGGCCGCGCCGGCACTTCGCTCGGACGTCAGGACCTGATCGACCTCTCGATGCAGTCGCCCGCGGCGGCCGAGGCCGTCATCTCCATGTATCGCGCCTACAGCGAGGCCCGCGAGACGCTGCGGCTGATGGCAGAGGGTCACAGCCTGCCGGACGGGCCGGTGCGCAGCGCTTCGCCCTTCGACGAGATCAATGAATGGGCACAGTCGCGCGAGCATTACTTTGCCGAACTGGAAGCCGCTGCCGAGGAGATCTGGCAGGCTGGCGCCATCGAGGAGGGCGATCCCCTGCGCGGGCTGACCCGCTACCTCGAGCAGGAACTGTCCCTGCGCGTGAAGGTCATGCCGGTCGACGTGATGGGCATGGTGCGCCGCCGCCACGACCGGCATGGCCGCCGGATCCTCCTGTCAGAGATGCTGCCGCTGTCCAGCCGGACGTTCCAGCTGGCCGTCCAGATTGCCCTCCTGCGCTACCGCCCCCTGCTCGACGAGTTGGTGGCACGGACCGGCCTGTCCGGCCCGGATGCTGGCACGCTCGGCCGCATCTTCTTCGCCAACTATTTGGCCGGTGCGGTCATGATGCCCTACGACCGCTTCTGGCGTGCCGCCACGGCGCTTCGCTACGATGTCGAACTGCTCCAGAGCCGCTTTTCCGCCTCGTTCGAGCAGGTCTGCGTCCGCCTCACGACGCTGCAGCGTCAGGGCGCCAAGGGCGTGCCTTTCGTCCTGATCCGGGGCGACAAGGCCGGCAATGTGTCCAAGCGCCTGGGCGGTGCCCACACCGCCTTCGCGCGCCAGGGCGGCGCGTGTCCACGCTGGAATCTCTACGACGCCTTCCGCGCACCCGGACGCATCCTCGTCCAGGTCTCGGAACTGCCGGACGGCATGCGCTGGTTCAGCATCGCGCGGCTGGTCAGCAAGCCCGGGCTCGGCTACCGCACGCCCGGCAAGACCTTCGCCCTGGCCCTGGCCTGCGACGTCGCGCATGCCGCCAGCATCGTCTACGCTGACGGAATCAATTTCCGCTCCGACGAGGCCGTCGTGCCGATCGGCCTGCACTGCCGGCTGTGCGAGCGGCTGGAATGCGACCAGCGCGCTTTCCCGCCCCTCAATCACCGCATCGTCGTCGACGAGAACCTGCGCGGTCCCAATACCTACCTGTTCGAGCCGCGGATGCCTTGAACTTCCGAACAAATGGGGAGCCGGTCACCGGGGGCGTCGCCTGTTTCGCCCGAACAGCCGGCAAGTAACTGGCACCTTGCTGAAATTGCACTATCTTCGGGGGCAGGCACTCCTCGATCCATACCCGCGAGATCCCGTCCACATGTCCCTGCCGTTGCCCTCGTCCGTCGACGAAACCGTCGACCTGCTCCGTCACGGCTCCTATGTCCCCGACCGCGCCCTCTCCACATCGCTGTTCCTGGCGTTGAAGCTGGGCCGCCCCCTGTTCCTCGAGGGCGAAGCCGGTGTCGGCAAGACCGAGATCGCCAAGGTCCTTTCGGAGACGCTCGGGCGCAAGCTCGTCCGGCTGCAGTGCTACGAGGGGCTGGACGTTTCCTCGGCCGTCTATGAGTGGAACTACGCCCGGCAGATGCTGGAGATCCGGATGGCCGAGGCCTCCGGCAACACCGACCGGACGTCGCTCTCCAGGGATATCTTCAGCGCGGACTTCCTGGTCCACCGGCCGCTCCTGCAGGCGCTGGAGGCGGACGTCAACGGCCCGCCCGTGCTGCTGATCGACGAGCTGGACCGCACGGACGAGCCGTTCGAGGCCTACCTGCTCGAAGTGCTTTCCGACTTCCAGGTCACCATCCCGGAGTTCGGCACGATCAAGGCCGAGCATCCGCCGATCGTGATCATCACGTCCAACCGCACCCGCGAGATCCACGACGCGCTCAAGCGCCGCTGCTTCTACCACTGGGTCGACTATCCGAACGCGGCCCGCGAGGTGGAGATCGTCCGCGCCCGGCTGCCGGAGGTGGAGCGGGACTTAAGCGAGCAGATCGTGGCCTTCGTCCAGAAGCTGCGCCAGCAGGACCTGTTCAAGCTGCCGGGCGTGGCCGAGACGCTGGATTGGACCCGCGCGCTGAACACGCTGGACTGCATGGAGCTGACGCCGGAGGTCATCAACGACACGCTGGGGACGCTGCTGAAGTACCAGGACGACATCCAGCGCATCCAGGGCAGCGAGGCAGCCAAGCTCTTGAACGAGGTCAACATGGCGGCCCGGCCGAGCCCGCGCTGACATGGCTGACATGGAAGCCACCGCACCTGGCATCCGGCCGAAACCCGTGGTCGACGTTTTCGAGACCACCGGCACGCCCGGCCGTCTTGCGCTGAACATCATGCACTTCGCACGCACCCTGCGGGCCGCCGGGCTGCCCGTGGGCCCGGGCCATGTGCTGCGCGCCATGGAGGCCGTGCAGACGGTGGGCGTCGGCCGGCGCGACGACTTCTACTGGGCCCTGTTCTCGGTGTTCGTCGCCCGCCGCGAGCACCAGGCGCTGTTCGACCAGGCCTTCCACATCTTCTGGAAGGACCCGAAGCTCCTCGATCGCCTGATGCAGCTGCTGCTCCCGGCGATGCGCCAGGAGGACGACGGCAACCGCCGCACCGATTCGCCAAGCCGCCGCCTTGCCGAGGCGCTGGTCCCGGAGAAGCTGCCGGGGCTTGGCGAGGGCGAGGAGGACGAGCTGACCGAGGAGGTCGAGCTCGACATGGCGATGACGTGGTCCGACAAGGAGATGCTGCAGAAGAAGGACTTCGAGCAGATGTCGGCGGCCGAGTTGGAGGAGGCCAAGCGCGAGATCGCCAGGCTGCGCCTGCCGATCGTCGACCTGCCGACCCGCCGCTTTCGTGCCGATGCCCATGGCAGCCGGGTCGACATGCGCGCGACGCTGCGGGCTTCCCTGCGCGGTGGTGGCGGTGCCATCGACCTGTTGCGCAAGGAGCGGGTCCGTCGCCACCCGCCACTCGTGATCCTCTGCGACATCTCCGGCAGCATGGCGCGCTACTCCCGGATGCTGCTCCTGTTCATGCACGCGATCACCAATGACCGCGACCGCGTGTTCTCCTTCCTGTTCGGCACGCGCCTGACCAACATCACCCGGGCGCTGCGCTCCCGGGACGTCGACGTGGCGCTCGACAAGGTCGGCAAGCTGGTCGACGACTGGGAAGGCGGCACCCGGATCGGCCATTCGCTCCAGGAGTTCAACCGGTTCTGGTCGCGCCGCGTGCTGGGCCAGGGGGCCCTGGTCCTGTTCATCACCGACGGGCTGGACCGGGACGCCGGCGACGGCCTCGACGAGGAGATGGAGCGGCTGCACAAGTCCTGCCGCCGCCTGATCTGGCTGAACCCTTTGTTGCGCTATGATGGCTACGAGCCCATTTCCAAGGGTGCGCAGGCGATGATCCGGCATGTCGACGAGTTGCGCTCGGTGCACAACCTGTCGAGCCTGAAGCAGCTGACGGAGATCCTCTCCCATGAGGGTCGCCGGCGGCCGGAGAGCGTCGCCGGCTGGGTGGCACGTGCCCGAAAGGAAGCCGCATGATCAGTGACGACAACCTCCTGGACCTGGCGCGCGACTGGCGTCAGGCGGGCAAGAAGGTGGCCCTGGCGACGGTGGTGACGACCTGGGGCAGCTCCCCTCGCCCCGCCGGCAGCCAGCTCGTGGTCGACGACGCGGGGACGATGATGGGCTCCGTCTCAGGCGGCTGCATCGAAGGTGCCGTCGTCCGCGAGGCCATCGAAGTCATGAAGGGCGCTCCGCCCAAGCTCCTGGATTTCGGCGTGACCAATGAGCAGGCCTGGGAAGTAGGCCTCGCCTGCGGCGGCAAGGTGCAGGTCTGGGTCGAGGCCGTGGAATGAAGCTCGAACTTCTCGAGAAGCTGGAGGCGGCTCGCGCCGCCAAGCGGCAGGTCTGCCTCGTGCGCCTGCTCGACCAGGGCGGTGTCCAGGCCTTGGTCGTCGATGGTGAGCAGACCGAGGGTGATCCCCTGCCCCCGGACGTCCTCGACGCCGCCAGGAAGGCGCTGCGCGAGGATCGCTCACCCTCCGTCGACACGAGCGTCGGCAAGGTCTTCCTGCAGGTCTTCAATCCACCGCTTCGCATGATCGTGGTGGGTGCCGTCCACATCACCCAGTCCCTGGCGCCGATGGCGGAACTGGCCGGCTACGATGTGACGGTGGTCGACCCGCGCCGGGCCTTCGCCTCCGATGCCCGCTTCCCGGACACCAAGGTGACGCAGGACTGGCCCGACGAGGCCCTGGAGCAGTTGGCCCCGGACCGGCGCACCGCCGTCGTCACCCTTACCCACGATCCGAAGCTGGACGACCCCGCGCTGGACGTGGCGCTGAAGAGCGATGCCTTCTATATTGCTGCCCTGGGCTCGAAGAAGACCCATGCCGGCCGGGTGGAGCGGCTGAAGGCGCTGGGCCATGGCGAGAACGCGATTGCGCGCATCCACGGCCCTGCCGGAATCGACATCCGCGCGATCAGCCCTGCGGAGATCGCCATCTCGGTGCTGGCCGAGTGCACGAAGGTCTTGCGTGACGGTAGGTGAAACGAACGCCCATCGCCCAGGGACGATCTCCACGCGTGGGAACTCTTCCCGCGGACCGGGCGCCACGCCCATGGTCCCTGAACATGTTGGCTAAGCCGTCCCCTTCACCCGCGAAGATGCCCAGGACGACGGCTTCCTGCCGCAATGAGCGGCTTTATGCGGGTTGAAGCGGTAGATCGGCAGACTAGAATCGTTCGTACAGGCTGAGTATGTCGGGCGCAGCGCACGACGTCGGGGGATCGCATGGTTAAGTTCGGTTTCGGACAATCAGTAAAGCGGGTCGAAGATGCCCGCCTGATCAAGGGCGAAGGACGCTACACGGTCGACGTGACCCTGCCCGGCCAGGCGGTAGGCTTCGTGCTGCGTTCGCCGATGGCTCATGCGACCATCCTGTCGATCGACACGAGCGCCGCGGAATCCGCCCCGGGCGTTCTTGCGGTGATTACTGGCGCGGAGCTCGCCGCCCAGGATGCCAACAACCTGCCGTGCCTGGTGCCGATCAAGAACCAGGACGGCTCCGATCGTGCCGATCCCGGTCGGCAGATCCTGGCCGTGAACAAGGTCCGCCACGTCGGCGACCAGATCGCCTTCGTGGTGGCCGAGACCATGGCGCAAGCCAAGGATGCGGCCGACCTGATCGCAGTCGACTATGACAGCCATTCGGCCGTCGCCGACATGATCCAGGCACTCGAGCCCAGCGCGCCGCTCGTGCACGAGAGCACCGGTTCGAACTTGTGCTTCGACTGGGTCTATGGCGATGCCGGCGCTACCGAGCAGGCGTTCGCTTCCGCCGCCAAGACCGTCAAGATCGACCTCGTGAACAACAAGGTCATCGCCAACTCGATGGAACCTCGCGCCTGCGTGGCGCAGTGGGATGCCGCCGAGGGCAAGCTCACCATGCACGCGGGCACCCAGGGCGGCTGGATGTTCCAGGACATGCTGGCCGAGCAGGTCCTGAAGCTGCCCAAGGACAAGGTCCGCGTAATCACGCCGGATGTCGGCGGCGGCTTCGGCATGAAGGGCTTCTTCTATCCTGAATACGCCATGGCGGCCTGGGCCGCCCGCAAGATCGGCCGTCCCGTGAGCTGGATCGCCGAGCGCTCCGAGGGCTTCCTGTCCGACGTCATGGGCCGCGACCACCTGACCACCGCCGAGTTGGCCTTCGACGCCAACAACAAGGTGCAGGCGATGCGGGTCACCGTGACCGCCGGCATGGGCGCTTACCTCTCGATGTACGCGCCGTTCATCCCGACCTATGCGGCGCTGAAGGTCCTGCCCGGCGTCTACGACATCACGGCGCTGACCTATCGGGTGAAGGGCGTGTTCACCCACACCACCCCGGTCGATGCCTATCGCGGCGCCGGCCGCCCGGAATCGATCTACTGCGTCGAGCGCCTGATGGACGCGGCCGCCCGCCAGTTCGGCGTCGACCCGATCGACCTGCGCAAGCAGAACTACATCGCGCCGGACCAGATGCCGTACAAGACGGCCGCCGGCGAGGAATACGACACGGGCGAGTTCGCCAAGGTCACCGACCTGACGCTCGCCAAGCACGGCTATGACGGCTTTGCGGCTCGCAAGGCGCAGAGCGAGGCCAAGGGCATGCTCCGCGGCATCGGCCTCGCCTACTACATCGAATCAACCATGGGTAACCCCGAGGAAGCGGCGGCGATCAAGTTCGTCGACGATGGCACGGTCGAGGTCTGGGTCGGCACGCAGACCAATGGTCAGGGCCACGAGACGGCCTATGCCCAGGTCTTCGCCGATGCGCTCGGCATCGACATGGAGAACATCCGGGTCAAGCAGGGCGACACCGACGTCGTACCGTTCGGCGGTGGCACGGGTGGCTCCCGCTCCCTGACCGCCCAGGGCGTGGCGATCCGGGCTGGTGCGCGCGAGGTGATCCGCAAGGGCATCGAGGCCGCGGCTGCCCAGTTCGAGACGGCTGCCGCCGACATCGCCTACGAGGACGGCGTCTTCAAGGTGAAGGGCACCGACAAGCAGGTCGACCTCTTCACCCTGGCCCGCACGGTCAAGGCCCAGCCCGCCATGGTCGACGGCCTGAACGCCGACGTGAAGATCAAGCTGGACGCCTGGACCTTCCCGAACGGCTGCCATATCGCCGAGGTGGAGATCGACCCGGAGACGGGTGTTACCAAGGTCGACCGCTACACGGTCGTCGACGATTTCGGCAAGGTGCTGAACCCGATGCTGGTCGCGGGTCAGGTCCATGGCGGCGTGGCGCAGGGTATCGGGCAGGCGCTGCTGGAGCAGGTTGTCTATGACGACAGCGCCCAGCTGATCTCCGGCTCGTTCATGGACTACACCATGCCGCGCGCCGACGACCTGCCGAACTTCGACACCGACACCTACGAGGTTCTCTGCAAGAACAACGAGATGGGTGTGAAGGGTTGCGGCGAGGCCGGCTCGGTGGGCGCCTGCGGTGCCGTCATGAACGCGATGCAGGACGCGCTCTCGCAGGTCGGGGTGAAGTGGGTCGACATGCCGGCCACGCCCGAGAAGGTCTGGCAGCTGATCCAGGGTGCCCGTACCCAGAAGGCCGCCTGACCGGTACCGACCGGCTGTAGCTGGAAAATCGACGGAGGGCGGGATCGGCGACGGTCCCGCCCTCGCGATTCGTGGTGGTCGTCGCTATATCCGACAGGAAACGACGGACGGTACGGATGTTCTTCGGCAACATGCCGCTGCGCGACGCGCTGGGAGCGACCCTGGCGCATGGCGTCAAGTTCGACAAAGGCGGCTTCAAGAAGGGCCGCCGGCTGGGCGAGGCTGACATTGCCAAGCTCGGTGCCGCCGGCGTGACCGAGGTCAGCGCGGTGCGGTTCAATGCGAACGACGTGCAGGAGGATGAGGCGGCCGAGCGGCTTGCCCGTGCGATCGCCGGACTGGGCCTGACCGTGGCGGAGCCGTTCACGGGCCGCTCCAATTTGTTCGCGGCCGAAGCCGGCATTGTCCTGCTCGAGCTTTCCCGCCTGCATCAGTTGAACCGGATCGACCCCGACCTCACCGTGGCGACCCTGCCGCCATTCGCGCGCGTGGCGGCAAAGGACATGGTGGCGACCGTCAAGGTGATCCCGTTCGCGACCTCGCGCGACGCGCTGGACCGATGCCTCACCCTGGCCGGGGATGGCCCGCTGCTCAGGCTGGCTCCGTTCAAGGGCCTAAAGGCACGCCTCGTCCAGTCGCGGACATCGGCAACCTCCGACAAGCTGCTCGACAAGACCGTGGAAGTGACCCGCCAGCGCCTCCAGTCGGTGGGCGGTTCGATTTTGGGGGAGCGGCGCTGCCCGCACACGACCGACGGCATCGCCGAGGCCGTGCGCGCCAGCCTGGACGCAGGTGGCGACATCGTGCTGATCGCCGGCGCTTCGGCTGTCACCGACCGGCGCGACGTGCTGCCGTCGGGCATCGAGGCGGCCGGCGGCGTCGTCGAGCATGTCGGGATGCCGGTCGATCCCGGCAACCTGCTGGTCTTCGGGCGCCATGGCGACATCCCCGTGATCGGCCTGCCCGGCTGCGCCCGATCCATCAAGCTGAACGGCTTCGACTGGGTGCTGGAGCGCCTGGCCGCCGGGGTCCGGGTGACGCCCTCCGACATCATGGCCATGGGCGTGGGCGGACTTCTTTCGGAGATCCCGAGCCGCCCGCAGCCGCGCGGCGAGGCCCGCCCGGCCGACCGCGGCAATGCCTCGATGCGTGCACCCAGGATCACCGCCCTGGTGCTGGCGGCCGGCCGCTCGTCGCGGATGGGACCGAACAACAAGCTGCTCATCCCGCTGGAGGGCAAGCCGCTGGTCCGCCATGTCGTGGATGCGGTGCTCTCATCCGCCTGCGAGCAGGTGGTAGTGGTCACCGGCCACATGCGGGAACAGGTGACTGCCGTCCTGGACGGCTTGCCGGTCCTGACCGTGCACAATGCCGACTTCGCGCGCGGCCTCGCGTCATCCCTGGCCACGGGCCTGAAGGCCGTGCCGGCGGATGCCGATGGCGTGATCGTGCTCCTCGGTGACATGCCGAAGGTCGACCGCAAGCTGATCGACCGCATGATCGCCGCCTTCAGCCCGGCCGACGGGCGCTCGATCGTGGTGCCCGTGGTCAACGGCAAGCGCGGCAATCCCGTCCTCTGGTCGGCAAGCTACTTCGCCCGCATGACGGCGCTGGAAGGCGACACCGGTGCGAAGGCGCTGATCGGCGAGAACGAGCAGCAGGTCGTCGAGATCGCGGCCGACGACGATGCTCCCCTGGTGGACCTGGACACGCCCGAAGCGCTGGCCGCCTATTTGGATGACCGCCCATGAACGAGCTACGCCAGGACTTCCCCGCCTATGACACGGCGGACGGTGCCTTCCACTTCCTGGACAATGCCGCCACCAGCCAGATCTGCCGCCCTGCCCTGGAGGCGCTGGTCGAGTTCGAGACCAACGACCGGGCGAACGTGAAGCGGGGCGTCTATGCCAGGGCGGAGCGTGCCACCAACGCCTTTGCTTCAGCGCGCAAGGCTGCGGCGTTCTTCATCAACGCCCCGTCGCCGGACGAGGTGATCTTCACCTCTGGCGCCACGCTAGGCCTGAACACGGCTGCCCATATCCTCCAGCATCATCTGGAGTCCGGCGAGGTGATCCTGGTCAGCGAGCTGGAGCACCACAGCAATCTCGTCCCCTGGCAGCTGGCGGCCGAGCGCCGCGGTGCGAAGGTACGCGCGATCCCCGTCACCGACGACGGCCGATTGGACCTGGACAAGCTCGACGACCTTGCCGACCGCGTGAAGATCGTGGCGGTGACGCACACGTCCAACGTGACGGGCGCCGTCACCGACGTGGCGCGCCTGCGCAGCTTCTGCGACGCGACCGGGGCCTTGCTGGTCCTCGATGGCGCGCAGCGGGCGCCGCACGGGCCCCTGGATGTCCAGGCACTCGGCTGCGACATGTATGCGTTCTCCGGGCACAAGGCTTTCGGCCCGACCGGGATCGGCGTGCTCTGGGGCAGGTATGACCTGCTCGATTCGTCGCCGCCCTTCCTTGGTGGCGGCGAGATGATCCGCCGTGTCTCCATCGAGCGCTCGACCTTCGCGCCGCCGCCCCACCGCTACGAGGCGGGCACGCCGCCGATTGGTGGCGCCATTGCGCTCGCCGCTGCCCTGGAGTGGTCGATGAGCCAGGATTGGGCCGCCCTGGGCGCGCAGGAGCGTGATCTCACTGAGAAGATGCTGAACGGCCTGTCGGACATGTGCGGCTGTCGCCTGTACGGCCCCACGGGAACGCAGCAGCGGGTGGGTGTGGTCTCCTTCGAGCTGGAGGATGTCCACGCGCATGACGTCTGCCAGCTGATGGACAGCGACCACGGCGTCATGCTTCGCGGCGGCCATCATTGTGCCCAGCCGCTGATGGACCGCTTCGACACCGTGGCCACGGTCCGCGCCTCCCTGGCACCCTATAGCGACCAAGCTGATGTCGACGCCCTCCTGAACGGCCTGGAGGCCGTCCGCCGGAAACTCGCATGAACGATGCCCTTTACGATCAGGCCATCATCGCCGAGGCCAGGTCCAAGACCGGCGCCGGCCGACTGGAGGCGCCTTCCATCACGGCCGAGTGCGACAATCCGCTCTGCGGCGACCGGATCGCGCTGGACCTGCTCGTGGACGGCGGAAAGGTGGCCGACATCGCCCACAAGACCAGGGGCTGCCTCCTCACCCAGGCCTCAGCCTCCCTTCTGGCCCGCCATGCGAAGGACGCGTCGGCCGCGGATGCGCGGGAGCTCCGCGATGCGGTAAGCGCCTTCCTGCATGGCAAGGACGATGAGCGCTTCGCGATCCTGACCCCGGTCCGCAACGCGAAGAGCCGCTGGGATTGCGTCACCTTGCCCTTCCAGGCCCTTTCGGACGCCATCAGCGATCTGGAGAAGCGCTCATGAGCGAGAAGATCACCAAGTCGGACCAGGAGTGGCGCTCGCAGCTTTCCGAACTGGAGTACCGCGTCACCCGCGAGCACGGCACGGAGCGGGCGTTCACCGGCCGCTACTGGAACACCAAGGGAGCCGGCATCTATCACTGCGTCTGCTGCGGCGAGCCCTTGTTCTCGTCGGAAGCCAAGTACGAGAGCGGCACGGGCTGGCCGAGCTTCTGGGCGCCGATCGACGAGAGCAAGGTCGAGACCACCACGGACCGCTCCCATTTCATGGTCCGGACAGAGGTCCACTGTGCCAAGTGCGAGGCCCATCTCGGCCACATCTTCCCGGACGGCCCTCGACCGACCGGGCTGCGCTATTGCCTGAACTCGGCATCGCTGAAGCTCGAGGAGACGTAGGGGCCGGTGGCCTGGGCCGGCCTTGATCTCGATCAAGGTCGTGCGGCGCAGGTAATGGCACTCGCACCCTTCCAGAGACATGATGGGGGCAGGGACGGTGGCGACGGCTGTCGATTCGAGAAATGACCTGGATGCCGTCCGCCAGGCGGGCACTCATTGGCATGCCGTCCCTGCGGACGAGGTACTGCGCTCCCTGAAGACGGACCCGCAGGGCTTGGCAGCCGATGAAGCCATGCGCCGGCTGGAGCGCCACGGTCCGAACAGGCTGCCGGAGGTCGCGGCCCGCCACCCGGCCATGCGGCTCCTGGCCCAGTTCGACAATGCGCTCATCTACTTCCTGCTGATGGCGGCGGTGGCTGCTGCGGTCATCGGCCACTACGTGGACGCCGGGGTGATCGCAGCCGTCGTGATGATCAATGCCGTCATCGGCTTCGTTCAGGAAGGCAAGGCAGAGCAGGCGCTGTCGGCCATCCGCCAGATGATCTCACCGCGCGCCAGCGTCCTGCGCCGGGGCCAACGCGTCGATGCCGCCGTGAGCGATCTCGTACCGGGCGACCTGGTCGTGCTGGAGGCGGGCGACCGGGTGCCGGCCGACCTTCGGTTGCTGCGGGCGCGCAGCCTGCTGATCGACGAGGCGGCGCTGACCGGCGAGTCGGTCGCTGCGGAGAAGCACGAGGCGGCCGTGGCCGCCGACGCGCCGCTCGGCGATCGCAGGAGCATGGCCTTCTCCGGTACGCTGGTCGTGGCCGGTCAGGCGACCGGCGTGGTGGTTGCCACGGGTTCCGATACGGAGATCGGCCATATCGGCAAGCTGCTGAGCACGGTCCAGTCGCTGACCACGCCCCTTTTGCGCCAGATCGCGCGGTTCGGCCGCCAGTTCACCTGGATCGCCCTGATTTCGAGCGTCCTGATCTTCCTGTTCGCGACCTTCGTCCGGGGCTATCCTTGGCCGGATGCGCTGATGGCAGTCGTGGCGATCGCGGTAGGTGCCATTCCCGAGGGGCTGCCGGCCGTCATCACCATCACCCTGGCGATCGGCGTGCGCCGGATGGCGGCGCGCAATGCCGTGGTACGGCGCCTGCCGGCCGTCGAGACGCTGGGCGCCACGTCGGTGATCTGCACCGACAAGACCGGAACGCTCACACGCAACGAGATGACGGCCCGCCGGGTCGTCACCGGCGGCCACCGGATCGAGGTCAGCGGCGCGGGCTACGAGCCTGAAGGCACGCTGACCGCCGCGGACCATGACGACGATGTCGGCGCCGTGGCCGCCGCAGCGCCGATCCTGCGCGCCTGCCTGCTCTGCAACGACGCGGAAGTGCAGGACAAGGGTGGCCAGTGGACGGTCGTGGGCGATCCGATGGAAGGAGCGCTCGTCACGCTGGCCAAGAAGGCCGGGCTGGACGCGCAGCATGTCCGCCGTGAGTGGACAAGGCTGGACGAGATCCCGTTCGATGCCCAGCACCGCTTCATGGCGACCCTGCATCGCGGGCCGGTGGGTGAAGTGGTGATCTCGGTAAAGGGTGCGCCGGAGCGCGTGCTCGCCATGTGCGCCAGGCAGATGACGGCCAATGGCGGCGAGGCGCCGCTGGAGCCTGGTTACTGGACGGTTCAGATCGCGAACGCGGCCTCCGAGGGCGAGCGGGTGCTGGGATTCGCCATGGCCAGGCTTTCAAAGGCGCCGGACCGCCTGGACGTCGCCCACCTGGAGCAAGGCCTGATCTTCTTGGGTATCGTCGGCTTCATCGACCCGCCAAGGGCAGAGGCCGTGGCCGCGGTGGCCGATTGCCGTTCCGCCGGCATCCGCGTGAAGATGATCACGGGCGACCATGCCGCGACCGCTGCGGCCATCGCCGGCCAGCTGGGCCTGGACGACGCGTCCGAGGTCGTGACCGGCGCCGATATCGACCGGCTGGACGACGAGGCGCTCCTGCCGGTGGCCAAGCGCGCTGCCGTGTTCGCCCGCACCAGCCCGGAGCACAAGCTGCGCATCGTCCGTGCCCTGCAGCACGAAGGCGCGGTGGTCGCCATGACCGGCGACGGCGTGAACGACGCGCCCTCGCTCAAGCAGGCGGATGTCGGCGTGGCCATGGGCAACAAGGGCACCGAGGCGGCCAAGGAAGCGGCCGAGATGGTGCTGCTCGATGACAATTTCGCGTCGATCGTCGCGGCCGTGCGCGAAGGGCGGACGGTATACGACAACATCCAGAAGGTCGTGGCATGGACGCTGCCGACCAATGGCGGCGAAGCCCTGGCGGTGGTGGCAGCCATCCTTTTGGGCTTCGTCATGCCGATCACGGCAGCGCAGATCCTCTGGATCAACCTCGTGACGGCGGTGACTCTAGGGCTCGCGCTGGCCTTCGAGCCATCCGAGCCGGGCGTGATGGCCCGGCCGCCGCGCCGCCCGGATGCGCCGCTGCTGTCATCCTTCCTGCTCTGGCGGGTCGTGTTCGTCTCATGCCTGTTCACCCTGGCAGCGATCGGCATATTCGAATGGGCACGCGCCATTGGGCACGAGCTGGAACTTGCGCGTACCATGGCCGTGAATACCTTGGTCATCCTGGAGATCTTCTACCTGTTCAACGTCCGCTACCTGAACGTACCGTCGATCACCATGCGCGGCGTGCTCGGCACGAAGAGCGTGCTGATTGCCGTGGGTGTCGTCACCGCAGCGCAGCTTGCATTCACCTACCTGCCGATCATGAACTCGCTGTTTGCGAGCCGCCCGGTACCGCTGCTGGACGGCCTCCTGATCGTGGCACTGGGTGTGGCTCTCCTGCTGGTACTGGAAGCGGAGAAGGCCTTGCTGCGCTGGGCCGGTGGCCGGTCCGCGCGCCCCGGCACACAGCAAAGAACGGCCTAGGCCCGTAGATTGGCGGCGGACCTTTGGCTAGGTTCGCTTGCGACGGCTAGCGGATGCGCACCATGGACATAACGGACATCCTGATCGGCAAGTCGGGCGTGCTCGACGAGCACCTCCTGCTCCGCCAGGCGAACCGTCATGGCTTGATTGCCGGCGCCACCGGTACCGGCAAGACCGTCACGCTGCAGACCCTGGCCGAAAGCTTCGCCCGTGCCGGCGTCCCAGTGTTCGCCGCCGACATCAAGGGCGACCTGTCCGGCATCTCCAGGCCCGGCACGATCGATTCGAAGCTCGCGGTGCGTGCCCGGGAGATGGCGATCCCTGGCTGGGCGCCGGCTGCGGTGCCGGCCCTGCATTGGGACGTGTTCGGTGAACAGGGTCATCCGGTGCGCACCACCATCGCCGAGATGGGGCCGTTGCTGCTGGCCCGCCTGCTCGACCTGAACGATGTCCAGGAAGGTGTCCTCAACATCGTGTTCCGGCTGGCCGACGAGCAGTCCATGCTGCTGCTCGACCTGGCCGACCTGCGCGCGATGCTGGCCTCGGTGGCCGAGCGTGCCGACGAGCTGCGCGCCACCTATGGCAATGTCAGCAGCGCCTCCGTCGGGGCCGTGCAGCGCGCCCTCCTGGTCATCGAGCAGCAGGGCGGCGGGCGTTTCTTCGGCGAGCCGGCCCTCAAGCTGGAAGACCTCATGCGAGTGGCGCCGGACGGCCAGGGCTACGTGAACCTGCTGGCCGCGGACAAGCTCCTGCAGAGCCCGCGCCTTTATACGACCTTCCTCCTCTGGCTCCTGTCCGAGCTGTTCGAGGAGCTTCCAGAGGCCGGTGACCTCGACAAGCCGAAGCTCGTGTTCTTCTTCGACGAGGCGCACCTGCTGTTCGACGGCGCGCCCAAGGTCCTGGTCGACAAGATCGAGCAGGTCGTTCGCCTGATCCGCTCGAAGGGCGTGGGCATCTACTTCGTGACCCAGAACCCGCTGGATGTGCCGGACGAGGTGCTGGGCCAGCTGGGCAACCGGGTGCAGCATGCCCTGCGCGCCTTCACCCCGCGCGACCAGAAGGCGGTCCGGACGGCTGCCGAGACGTTCCGGCCCAACCCCGACCTCGACACTGCGAAGGTCATCACGGAGTTGGGGGTCGGCGAGGCGCTGGTATCCGTCCTGGACGACAAGGGCGTGCCCACCCCCGTGCAGCGCTGCAAGATCGCCCCGCCGCGCAGCCGGGTCGGTCCCCTCACCTCGGCCGAGCGCGCCCAGGAACTGGCGGCCAGTCCGGTGGCCAAGGTGTACGACACGCCGATCGACCGTGAATCCGCCGCCGAGATGCTGGCGGCGCGGGCGACCGGCGCGCCGCCGCCGCCGCCCGCCAACCTGCCACCTGGCATCGATCCTGCCCTGGCGGCACGGCTGGATGCGGCGATCGGGTCGATCGCGCCATCCGCGCCGGGTGCCGGAACATCCTACCCGCCGCCGCAGGCTAAGGCCGGGCGGGCTGCTCGGACGGTCGCACCGGCCCGAGAGAAGCCTTCGGTCGCGGAGCAGATCGCGATGTCCGTGGCGAAGAATGCCGCCTCCTCGATCGCCCGCTCGGTGGGCAGCCGGGTGGGTTCGGCGCTGGTACGCGGCGTGCTGGGATCGCTACTCAAGTAAGCCTGATGACGCCCTGGATTGTCTCGGAACAATTCCACGGCGACTTGACCGATACTGTCTTTCCGGGGCACCCCGTCACACAAATTCCATCACGATAGTAGACAGGATCGATTCATCGGCTCAGTTTGCGGATCCGGCGCTTTCCGGGGTGCTGCCGTATCGATCCGATGCCTGCCCCGATGCCGTGATGGCCCGTTCAAGGGCGCGACCGTATCGGGTGATGTTCCCATGGCTTCCGGCCCCGTGGCCTCTGGCACGCTTGTCTCCGACCCGTCCATATCGGCCCCGGTCCAGCGGACCGGCAGCGAGATCGCCATCGCGATCCTGATCTCCGCCAGCGTCTGCCATCTGCTCAACGACATGATGCAGTCGATGCTGGCTTCGATCTATCCGATGATCAAAGGCGACTTCCACCTGGACTTCGCCCAGATCGGCATCATCACACTGACCTTCCAGCTGACGGCGTCGCTGCTGCAGCCCTTCGTCGGGATGTGGACGGACCGGCACCCGATGCCGTTCTCCCTGCCGATCGGCATGGGCTCGACGCTCATGGGCCTCGTGCTCCTGGCCTTTGCGGGCGGCTTTGCGACCGTGCTCGTCGCCGCCGCCCTGATCGGCGTCGGCTCCTCGGTGTTCCATCCCGAGGCTTCCCGCGTGTCACGTTTGGCATCGGGCGGGCGGCACGGCCTGGCGCAGTCCCTGTTCCAGGTCGGCGGCAATTTCGGCACGGCCATCGGGCCGCTGCTCGCCGCCTTCATCATCGTTCCCTATGGGCGCCAGAACGTGCTCTGGTTCACGCTCGCCGCCTTCTTGGGGATCGCAATCCTCACCTACATGGGCAGCTGGTACAACCGGCACCTGATCGCTCATCGCAGCAAGCATGGCAGCGGCAAGGGCACTGCCTCGCCGGTCGCGCGCAACGTCGTGATCATGTCGATGACGATCCTGATCATCCTGACGTTCACCAAGAACTTCTACATGGCGAGTTTCCACTCCTACTACACCTTCTACCTGATCGACCGGTTCGACCTGAGCGTGCAGAGCGCGCAGATCCACCTGTTCCTCTTCCTGGGCGCAGTCGCCGCCGGCACCATCCTGGGCGGCCCCATCGGCGACGCGATCGGCCGCAAGTTCGTGATCTGGTTCTCCATCCTGGGCGTCGTGCCGTTCACCCTGGCGCTTCCCTATGTGAACCTGTTCTGGACGGACGTGTTCGCGATCCTGACCGGGCTGATCATGGCCTCGGCCTTTCCGGCCATCGTGGTATATGCCCAGGAACTGCTGCCCGGGAAGGTCGGGATGGTGGCCGGCCTGTTCTTCGGTTTCGCATTCGGCATGGGCGGCCTCGGTGCAGCGCTGTTGGGCTGGCTCGCCGACCATACGAGCATCGGCTTCGTCTATCAGGTCTGCTCCTTCCTGCCGCTGCTGGGGATCCTCACCTGGTTCCTGCCGAACCTCGAGACCGCGCGCATGCGCCTGCGGGCTGGCTTGGCCAAGACCTGACGCCAGCCGGCTCGTCCGTCGCGGAACCTGGACAGGCCGACGGTGCTTCCGCCTGCGGCCTAAGAATGCTGGAGGATGCCTCATGGAGGCGGGAAGAACCACGCGCACGCTGGCAGCGCTGACGCTGCTCCTGGCGGTGGCGACCGCCTGCAGCG
Source organism: Geminicoccus sp. (assembly GCF_036263595.1). NCBI lineage: Bacteria > Pseudomonadati > Pseudomonadota > Alphaproteobacteria > Geminicoccales > Geminicoccaceae > Geminicoccus > Geminicoccus sp. The sequence continues at coordinate 46,138 of NZ_DATAGQ010000150.1, forward strand.
GCGGCTGCGAGGACGGAAGCACGTCCGCTAGCTGCAACGTCGGCAGCACCGGCTCGGGCGGAACGGGCGGCATGGGTGGCGCTACCGGCAGCAGTGGTAGCGCCAGTGGCAGCGGTGCCGGCGGTGGCGGCTAGATGAATACCCTCTCCGGCCATCCGCCCAGCCCGTCGTCCGGGCTTGTGGCCGGAGAGGAAGGGTCACCCTACGTCAGGGCGCCGCGGCCGCCACGCAGTGGTCGAGCCCGCTTGAGCGATGCGCCCCACCCTCGCAGCGAAGCCCCACGATGTCCGGCACCGGGACGGGTCCACTGCGCTGGGCGGCTGCCGCCATCGTCTGCGACGGCAGGGACGGCAAGGCCTGCTCGTATAGCCAGTCGTTCAGGAGCGAGCGCACGCCTGAGGTACGGCTGACCGAAACGGCCGTGTCGATGAAGTTCCGGGAGGTGGCGTTGCCGTCCCGGTACTTCTGCAGGAACGTCCGCAGGACCTTGTAGAAGGTCTTCTGCCCGACCTTCAGCTCCAGGGCATGGAGCGCCAGGGCGCCGCGCACGTAGGTGCGGTTGCTGAAGATCTGGTCGGGACGCTCGACCACGGCCGGCCCCAGCTTCACCCTTTGAGCGTAGGCATAGAGCGCCGCCATTTCCGCCTCGAAGGCGGCCCGGTTGCTGCGGTTTGGCCAGAGCGTCTCGAAATAGGTGGCCGCCCCCTCGGCGATCCAGAGATCCCGCCACTGGGCGACGGACACCGAATTGCCGAACCACTGGTGCGCCAGCTCATGGGCGACGATGGCCTCGTCGGCGGCTCCCACCGGGAAGGTCGACATCGCCTGGGTTTCCAGCGCGTAGTAGAGGGCCGGGTCGTCGACGACGACGCTGCCGTAGCCGTCGAACGGGTAGCGGCCGATCAGCTTCTCGAGATACGGGATCATTTCCCGGCTCTCGGCATAGCCCGCGATGTCTTCAGCTGGTGTCGCCGCCGTCGTGTAGAAACGCAGCGGAATGCCGTCCTTGGTCCTGGCCGTCGTGAGCTTGAACTTGTTGACGTGGACCGTCGCCAGCCAGGTCGTCATCGGGTCGCGCATGAGCCAGACGAAGCGCCGCTTGTCCCGCAGGCTGTCCTTCCTGACCAGCACGCCGTTGGCGACCGCCGTATAATCGGCTGGCACGGTAATGTCGAAGGTGAAGCTGGCCTTGTCGGTCGGCTCGTCGTTGGCCGGGTAGAAGGTCGAAGCCCCTACCGGCTCGCTCAGCGCATAGGTCGAGTTCTGGTACTTGAACCATCCCAGCAGATAGTCAGGATCGCCGGGCGCCGTCGGATCCTGGATCGGTACCGGCGTGCCGTCATAGGCGATCGCGACGACGAACTTCCTGCCCTTCGCAATGGGCGCCTTCGGCACGATCGTCAGCTTGTCGTTTGCTTGCGAGAAGCTGGCCCGCACCCCGTCGACCCGGACGCTGCTGACGTCGAGGCCGGCCAGGTCGAGCGTCATCCGCGACAGCCGCTGCTCCGCCCTGGCCAGCAGCTTGGCATACCCATCCAGGTGGTGGGGTGCCACGGAGACGTCGAGATCCAGGTCGTAATGGATGACGTCGTAGCCATCGTTTCCGAACGTCGGAAAGAATTCGTCGATCGCACTGGCCGGTCCCGAGGCGACCATGGCCGCCAAGGCCATGCCCGCGCCGGCGATGAAGGATCGCATACCCCGCTCCCTCTTGTTCTGCCGGAGCAGGCTAGGCCCATGGCATCGGAAGGGAAGCAGTAAATGTAGCAGAAACTCTGCTTGCGGCCAGAGGCGATACTTCCGCCTATCCGGAACTGGAACCCTGCCGACATTGCCCGCGCGCAGGACACGGGCGGCCGGAGCGGGACCAGCGGCGGCCCGACATTGGTCTCCGAGGACAAGACAGATGGCCAGCCTGACAACGTCCTGGCAGGCGTTCTTCATGCAGGGAAGGAGAGCACCGTATCCACCGGCACGCTGAGCTTGGCACGTCCGCCCAGCCCATCAAGCTCGATCAGGAACACGGCACCCACCGGGTCGGCACCGACCTTGCGCAGGAGCTGCAGGGATGCCTCGGCCGTCCCGCCCGTCGCGATCAGGTCGTCGATCAGCACGACCCGGGCGCCCTGGGGGATCAGGTCCTCGACGATCTGGACGGTATCGCTGCCATATTCCAGGTCGTAGGCGTGGCTGACCACGGCCCCAGGCAGCTTGCCCACTTTACGAACCATGACGAAGCCGCGATCCATGTGCAGCGCCAAGGGCGCTGCGAAGATGAAGCCCCGGCTTTCGATGCCTACGAGCACGTCCGGCCGGTACTTTGCGGCGAGCGCCCCCATCTGCTCGATGGCTGCCCTGTAGGCGGCCTGGTTCGCGAGCAGGGTCGAGATGTCGTAGAAGAGGATACCGGGCTTGGGAAAATCGGGGACTTTGCGGATGTGGGCGGAGATATCCATGGGTGGCGGGTCCGTGGCTTGGGCGGCTCGCATCGTTGCCAGAGCCCTGTCCTGTGGTAAAGCCACCCTCCTCCTCGTGGTTCTGCTCCAGCTGCCGTTCACGGCGGCGGCCATGGACCGGGCCGAGCTGGTCATCCAGACCCGGCAGGGCTCGCTCACCTATTTCGTCGAGGTGGCGCGCACCGCCGCGGAACGCTCGCAGGGCCTGATGTACCGCAAGGAGTTGCCCAGGGACCACGGCATGCTGTTCGATTTTGGGCGCGAACAGCCCGTCTCCTTCTGGATGAAGAACACGCCGCTCTCGCTGGACCTCCTGTTCATCGACGGCAAGGGGGAGATCGTCCGGATCGCCGAGCGTGCCGAGCCCTTCTCCCAGGACCTCATCCCGTCCACCCGCCCGGTCCGCTATGTGCTGGAGATCATTGGCGGATCGTCGGAAAGTCGTGGCATCAGGGTCGGCGACCGGCTGGGCGGCCCGCTGTTCGGCCCCTCCTGAGCGGGAGCAGGCGCCGGGCCGTCAGGCGGTGCCGATCAGCACGCCCGCGGCGAACACCAGGGAGCCGCCTAGCACGACCTGCAGGGCAGCGCGCCAGAACGGCGTGTCCATGTAGCGGTTCTGCACCCAGGCGATGGCCCAAAGCTCGAAGAACACCACGACGAAGGCGATGATGGTCGCTGTCCAGAACTCGGGGATCAGGTAGGGCAACGCATGCCCGAGCCCACCCAGCGCCGTCATCACCCCCGAGGCGATGCCGCGCTTGAGCGGCGAGCCGCGACCGGAGATGGCGCCGTCATCGGAGGCAGCTTCGGTGAAGCCCATGGAGATCCCGGCCCCGACCGAGGCCGCAAGGCCGACGATGAAGGTCTGCCAGGTATTCCCGGTGGTGAAGGCTGCCGCGAAGATCGGCGCCAGCGTGGACACCGAGCCGTCCATCAGGCCCGCCAAGCCCGGTTGCACCCAGGTCAGCACGAACTGCCGGTGCGCCTCGGCATCCTCCCCGGCACGGGCGGGAGCTGGAAGATGCTCTTCCTGCAGCCTGTCCCAGGTAGCTTCATGGCCGGATTCGGCAGCGCTCAGCCAGTCGAGCAGTTGGCGGGTCCCGGCATCGCTGGTCCGCTGCGCAGCCCGCAGGTAGAAGTCGCGCGCCTCCGTTTCCATCCGCGCCGCCTCGGTCCGGATCCGCGCCAGCCCGAGATTCTCCACGAGCCAGACCGGGCGCCGGTTGTAGAAGCCCGCCACATGCTCCCGCCGGATCAGGGGAATGACCTCGCCGAACCGCCGGCGATGCTCCTCGATCAGCCGGGACCGGTGCTGGTCCTCTTCGGCCGCCATCGCCTCGAACGTGTCGGCCGAGCCCGGATAGTCATGGCGCAGGCGCTGCGCGTACCAGCGATAGATCCGCGCATCGTCCTCCTCCGAGGAAATCGCCAGCGCCAGCACTTCCTGTTCGGACAGGTCGGCAAAGCGTCGCCGCTGCGAGATGCCTGGGATCATCGCCCCGTCCCCAGGCCGCCAAGGAAATCGAATCGCATGCGGGCACCTTCTTTAGAACTCTTCTAAAGATAGTGCCGGGCGCGGTCGGGGAGAAGTGCCGCAAGGGACGGAGCCGGGCGGTTCGGCCCCGCACCCCTTCGCAAGGTTGTCAGCGCAACTCGGCGCAGGCCTTCTGGATGCGCGCGCACGCATCTTCCAGCACATGCGTCGCGGTCGCGTAGGAGATCCGGAAGTAGGGGTCGAGGCCGAACGCGCTGCCATGCACGACCGCCACGCCCACGCCTTCCAGCAGGTAGCGGGCGAATTCCTCGCTGGACTGGATGACCTGCCCGCCAGGCGTCGTCTTGCCGATCACGCCCTGGCAGGACGGATACACGTAGAAGGCCCCTTCCGGCTTGTGGCAGCTCAGGCCCGGCGCCTCGTTGAGCTTCGCCACCACCATGTCGCGGCGCTGCCGGTAGACCTCGTTGCGCTCCGGCAGGAAGGACAGGTCGCCTTCCAGGGCCGCCACCGCCGCCGCCTGGCTGATCGAGCTGGGGTTCGACGTGCTCTGCGACTGGATCGTGCCCATCGCCTTGATCAGATGCTTGGGCCCGCCGGCATAGCCAATCCGCCAGCCGGTCATCGCGAAGGACTTGGACACGCCGTTGCAGGTGAGCGTGCGGTCGATGAGCGCCGGCTCGACCTGGGCCGGCGTGGCGAACTCGAACCCGTCATAGACGAGATGCTCGTACATATCGTCGGTCATGACATGGACATGCGGGTGCTTCACCAGCACGTCGGTGAGCGCCTTCAGCTCGGCTGCGGTATAGGCGCTGCCGGTCGGATTGCTCGGCGAGTTCAGCACCAGCCACTTGGTCCGCGGCGTGATCGCCCGCTCCAGATCGCCGGCCAGCAGCTTGAAACCGTGCTGTTCCAGGCAGGGCACGAACACGGGCGTGCCACCGGCCAGCAGCACCATGTCGGGGTAGCTCACCCAGTAGGGTGCTGGGATCACGACCTCGTCGCCGGCGTTCAGTGTCGCCATGAACGCGTTGTAGAGCACCTGCTTGCCGCCCGTGCCGACCGTGATCTGGTCGGCAGCGTAAGTCAGCCCGTTCTCGCGCTGGAACTTGGCGACGATCGCCTTCTTCAGGCGCGGCGTCCCGTCCACCGCCGTGTACTTGGTCTCGCCGCGGGTGATCGCGTCGATCGCCGCCGACTTAATATGGTCCGGCGTGTCGAAGTCCGGCTCGCCGGCCGCCAGTCCGATCACGTCCCGGCCCTGGGCCTGGAGCTCGCGGGCGAGGTTGGTGATCGCGATGGTCGGCGAGGGCTTGATCCGGCCCAGAGCCGCGGAGATGAAAGCCATGGGAAGTACCCGAGCGTAGTCGGAACGGTTTTGCCGGCTGCATCTAGCAGGCAATCGCCGTCCTTCCCACCCCCGGGGCGATCGAAGAACTGCGCCGGCACACAGATCCGGCGCAGCTGTCACTCAGCCGCGCTGGTCGAGCGGCACGAACGGGCGCTTGTCGTAGCCCATGTAGAGCTGGCGCGGACGGCCGATCTTCTGCTCGGGGTCCTGGATCATCTCGTCCCACTGCGCGACCCAACCCACCGTGCGGGCCAGGGCGAAGATGGCGGTGAACATCTTGGACGGGATGCCCAGCGCTTCCAGGATGATGCCCGAATAGAAGTCGACGTTCGGGAACAGCTTGCGCTTGACGAAGTAGTCGTCGCTGAGCGCGATCCGCTCCAGCTCGCGCGCAATCGCGAGCAGCGGGTTGTTGGACTTGCCGAGCTGGGCCAGCACCTGGTCCGCGCTCTCCTTTAGGACCTGCGCACGCGGATCGTAATTCTTGTAGACCCGGTGGCCGAAGCCCATCAGCCGGGCCTGGCTGTCCTTGTCCTTGGCCTTCTCGATGAACTCAGGAATCCGCGAGGGATCGCCGATCTCGCGCAGCATGGTCAGCACCGCCTCGTTGGCCCCGCCATGGGCAGGCCCCCACAAGGCCGCGATGCCGGCCGCGATCGCCGCATAGGGGCTGGCCCCGGTCGAGCCCACCAGCCGCACCGTGGAGGTCGAGGCGTTCTGCTCGTGGTCGGCGTGGAGGATGAAGATCCGGTCCAGCGCCTTGGCATGCACCGGGTCGACCTCGTAGCGCTCGCACGGCACCGAGAACATCATGTGCAGGAAGTTCTCGGCATAGGAGAGGTCGTTGCGCGGGTACACGAAGGGCTGGCCGACCGTGTACTTGTACGCCATCGCCGCGATCGTCGGCAGCTTCGCGATCAGCCGGTGCGTCGCGATCATCCGGTGGCGCGGGTCCTCGACGTGCAGGTCCTCGTAGTAGAAGGCCGACAGCGCGCCCACCACGCCGATCATCACCGCCATCGGATGGCTGTCGCGGCGGAAGCCGCGGAACAGGAAGTGGATCTGTTCGTGCAGCATCGTATGGTAGGTGATGTCGCTGACGAACTTGGCCTTTTCCGATGCCGTCGGCAGTTCGCCGTTCAGCAGCAGATGACAGACCTCCAGGTAGTCGCTCTTCGTGGCGAGGTCCTGGATCGTGTAGCCGCGGTGGAGCAGGACGCCTTCGTCGCCGTCGATATAGGTGATCTTGGAGGTGGTGCTGGCCGTCGACGTGTAGCCGGGATCGTAGGTGAACATCCCGGTGGCCGCGTAGAGCTTGCGGATGTCGATGACGTTCGGTCCCAGCACGCCGCCCAGCACCGGCAGTTCCGCCGTCTTGCCGTCCGGCGTGGTCAACGTCGCCGACTTGCCGGTTGAAGCTGTCATCGAGCTCTCCTCATGGACATCCTGCGTATCACGACAACGGTGGCCGCGGTTCTCGCCACCGCTGGCAACCTCGATTTCCATGGCTGTTGGCTGGATCGCGGCCGACAGGCATCGGCCGCTCAAAGGGGCTACGGCATCCTGCTGCGAAACAGCCGAGCCTGCCTTCGGTTTCCGCGCCTATTGCCGTGCCTTCTTCTCCCCGTTGCGGCCCTGGGCCGCATCGTCCAGTCGCGCCACCACCTCGTCCTTGCCGAGCACGGCCATGACCTCGAATAGCCCGGGCGATACCGTAGAGCCAGTGAGCGCCACGCGCAGCGGCTGTGCGAGTTTGCCGAAGCCGACGCCCACCTGTTCGGCATGCTGCCGGCAGGCGGCTTCCAGCGCGGCCTCGCTCCACTCCTCGACATCGGCCAGCTTCGGCGCGATCGCGGCCAGGCGCTGGCGCGCCGCCTCGTCCAGGATCTTCACCGCATCGTTCGCGATCCGGATCGGCCGCGGCTCGACATAGAAAGCAGCCGCCTCGGCCAGTTCGTTCAGCGTCCGGCAGCGCGCCTTCAGCCCGGCCATCCCGGCGGCCAGCCGCCGGTGGCCGGTGGCATCCAGCGAGAAGCCTTCCGCCTGGATCAGCGGCTCGATCATCCCGATCAGGTCCTCCTCGCTGCGCTCGCGCAACCAGTGCGCGTTCAGCGACGTCAGCTTCTGCATGTCGAAGCGCGACGGCGAGCGGCCGACCTGGCTCATGTCGAACCACTGGACCGCCTGCTCGGTTGAGATCACGTCGGCATCGCCATGCGACCATCCCAGGCGCATCAGGTAGTTGCGCATGGCCTCGGGCAGCATGCCCATGTCGCGGTAGGCCTCGATGCCGAGCGCCCCGTGCCGTTTGCTGAGCTTGGCGCCATCCGGCCCGTGGATCAGCGGGATATGCCCGAAGACCGGCGGCTCCACGCCCATGGCCCGGTAGAGCTGCACCTGCCGGAAGGTGTTGGTCAGGTGGTCGTCGCCGCGGATCACATGGGTGATGCCCATGTCCGCGTCGTCGACCACGACCGAGAGCATGTAGGTGGGGGTGCCGTCGCCGCGCAGCAGCACCATGTCGTCGAGCTGGGCATTCGGCACGGTCACCTCGCCCTGCACCATGTCGTGGACCGTCGTCTCACCGGTCTGCGGCGCCCGCAGGCGCACCACCGGCTTCACGTCCTTGGGCGCCAGCGCCGGGTCCCTGTCCCGCCAGGTCCCGTCATAGCGGGGCTGGCGGCCCTCGGCCCGGGCCTTGGCCCGCATCGCCTCCAGTTCCTCTTGCGTGGACCAGCAATGATAGGCCTTGCCCTCGCTCATCAACATTTGCGCGATATCGGCATGACGGGCCGCCCGCGCGAACTGGAAGACCGGCTCGCCGTCCCAGTCCAGCCCGAGCCAGCGCAGGCCCTCGAAGATCTTCTCGATCGCATCGTCCGTGCTGCGCGCCCGGTCGGTGTCCTCGATGCGCAGCAGGAACTTGCCCCCCTTGGACCGGGCGAACAGCCAGTTGAACAGCGCCGTGCGCGCTCCGCCGATGTGGAGATAACCTGTAGGCGAAGGGGCAAAGCGGACGACTACACTCATAGTTGATATCCTACAGCGCACGCGTTAACCAAAGGGTTGATGCGGCGGCGAATTGCGCCTCGCGCTTTAGCACGGGGACGCTCGCACGTGCAGCAACGTCGGCAGGCTTGGTGGGCGATGCGCTCGCCCGGCACCTGGGGGCCTCCCTGGCCGCCGGCCGCACGGTCTGCCAACCTCCTGCGCGACCTCCTTCTCGCCGAACGGCACCGCTGGGCGCTGTGGACTCCGGTGCTGATGGGCGGCGGCGTGCTGCTCTACCTGAGCCCGGCCACCGAGCCCGCTCCCTTCCTTGCAACCCTGGCCCTCGCGACGGTCCTGGCCGGGCTGGGCTGCGCCGTCCTGGCCCTGCTCGCCGACCGCGCCGCCCTGGCCACGCTCTGCATCCTGCTGGCTGCCCTTCCCGCCGGCTACCTGGTCGCAGCCTGGCGGACGGCGGCAGTCACGACGGTCTCCCTATCCCGCCCGGCCTCGCTCGACATCGAAGGCCGCGTCGTCATGGTCGAGGGCCGCGAGCGCGGCCACCGGCTCACCCTGGATTCGATCGCCGTGCGGGATCGCGAGCTGGACCAGGTGCCGGGCCGCGTCCGCATCGGCGTCGCCAAGGGGGCGGACCAGATCCAGCCGGGGGACCGGATCCTGGTCAGGGCCCGCCTGGAAGCGCCGCAACCGCCCTCCCTGCTTGGCGAGTATGACTGGGCGCGCGATGCCTGGTTCCAGGGATTGGGTGCCGTCGGCTGGTCGCTGGGCACCCCGACACTGCTCCAGGCGGGAGACGGCGAGGCCGGCTTGGCGCTGCAGGTGGAATCCCTGCGCACCGCCCTCACCGCGCGGATCGCCGCCGCCACGCCCGGGCCAGGTGGTGCCGTCGCGGCGGCGCTGGTGACGGGGCATCGGGGTGCGGTGGACGACCAGATCTGGCAGGACATGCAGCAGTCCGGCCTGGCGCATCTCATCTCGATCTCCGGCCTGCACTTCACGCTCGTCGCCGGTGTCGTCTTCTTCCTGGCCAGGTGGGGCCTGGGCCTCCTGCCCGCCGTCTGCCTGCGCCTGCCGGCCCAGAAGGGCGCGGCCCTCGCGGCGATCCTCGCCTGTGCGTTCTACCTGGTCATCTCCGGCGCGTCCGTGCCGGCCCAGCGCTCGTTCGTTATGGCGACCGTCGTGTTCACGGCGATCCTGGTCGACCGCGACCCGATCTCGCTGCGCCTGCTGGCGCTGGCCGCCATCGCCGTGCTGGCGGTCGCACCACAGAGCCTGCTGGGCCCCTCCTTCCAGCTCACCTTCGCCGCCATGGTCGCCCTGATCGCCCTGTTCGAGGCGCTGGCGCGGCGCCGGGCGGCGCTACCCTCGTCCCCCAAGGGGCCCGTGCGCCAGGTGGCCGACTACCTAGCCGGCATCGCTTCCACCACGGTCGTCGCCACGATCGCCACGGCACCGTTCGGCGCCTGGCATTTCGGCACGGTCGCCAGCTGGGGCGTGGTCGCGAACATGCTGGCGATCCCGCTCACCTCCTTCGTCGTCATGCCGGCTGCCGTGCTGGGCATCGTGCTCCTGCCGCTGGGCCTCGACCAGCTGGCCTTCACGGTCATGGGCCGGGGAGTCGAGGTCGTCCTGGCGACCGCCGCCATGGTGGCCAGCTGGCCGCACGCCAACGTCGCCATCCCCGGCATGAGCGCACCCTGCGTGGCGCTGGTCGTGGCGGGGGGACTGTGGCTGGCGATCTGGCAGGGGCGGTGGCGGCTCGCGGGTGCGCCGGTGGCACTGGCGGGATTGCTGCTGGCCCTGGTCGGCGAACCGCCCCGAATGTTCGTCGCACCCGATGCCATGGTCGCCGGCGGCTGGACCGATGACGGCCGGCTGGTCCGCACGTCCGGGTCCCTGGACGGCCGGGTCGGGGATGCCTGGCGCACCCGCACCGGTGCCACCGGCCGGCTGGCCAAGTGGCAGGCGGCCGCCCCCGGGTCGAACTCGCCCTGCGACGGCATCGGCTGCACGGCCAGCCTGGCCGGGCACCTTGTGGCCGTGCTCACCGGGCCGGGCGATGCCGGCGATGATTGTCGCCATGCGAGCCTGGTCATCGACCTCGTGGCCGAGCGCCGCTGCCCGCCGCCGGTCCTGTTCCTGGGCCGCCGGCAGTTGCGCGCGGCCCAGGGGCTGGAGATCGACCTGAGCGGGCCGGCGCCGGTCGTCTCCACCGTCGCCGAGAGCCGCGGCGACCGGCCCTGGACGCAGCGTTCTCCTATCCGACCGCAACCTTGAGCCCCGGATGACGAAGATGCCGCAACTCATCGAGCGATCTGTCCGGCCCGCATGGATGCCGCGACGGGCCCGGCTTCGCACGGTCGACCTGATGACGGCGCTGCTGGTGGCCTCCGGCCTGGCCACGATCGGTGCGGCGACCCTGGCCGCCTACCGACACGGCACGCCGCCGGCAGCGCCGAGCCTGGAGGTGGCGGATTCCCTGGCGGTATTGCGCCAGACCTTCGGCTATGACGGCGTCGCGCTGGAACTCGACCGGCTGCGCCACGGAACGGACGCGCAGGCGACCCAGAACCTGATGCGGAGCCTTCGCGCCGCCCGTGCCGCGATCGGGTTGCTCCGCAAGGAGCTGGCCGACAGCGACGCCGAGGCCGGGCGCGCGCTCGACCAGCTGGAATCGGCCAACCGCCGGCTGGAGACGGTGCTGCATGCCGGCCAGGACGGGCTCCCGGCATCGATCGTCGACTTGCCCGTGCTGGAACCCTTGTTCGTGCTGGACAGGTCGACCGAGGCACTCGAGGAAGCTGTCTTCCGGCAGGATGGCAGCCGGGTCGAGCACATGCTCTGGCTGACCGCCGCCGCCGCCGCCCTGCTGGCCACGAGCGGCCTGTTGCTGGCGGGCTGGACCCGCCTGACCGTGCTGACGCCCCTGCACCGGCTGGCCGCCGATCTCGCCCAAGACAGCCGCAGCGTCGTCGAACAGTTCCGACACCGCCGCGACGAGTTCGGCACGCTCGCCCGCCTGATCCCGGACCGGGCCTCACCCGGCCAACCCGTGGCTGCCGAGGAGCGCGAGTTGCGCACGATGCTGCAGGACCACGCCGGCATGCTGGAACGAACCCGCGACCTGCTGGAAGAACTTGCCCGGCAACGCACGAACGAACCCGAGCCGATTCCCGTCGCTTCGGCCTCGGCCACGCCTCTCGTCATCCACGGCCAGGACATCCCGGCCGCGGAGGACGGACGCGCGAACGACACGAACGAACCCGAGCCGCCGGTCCCGGCGACACCGCTGGTGCTCACCGCCACCATGCCCTGGCCGCCGATGGAGAAGCCTGCCGCGGTCACGAACGAACCCAAGCCGGCGCGGACCGAGATGCTTCATTCGATCGTGGAGATGGTCGCAAAGGAGCAGATCCGCCGCCATCGCGGCGAGCCGGCCGGCCAGACGGCCTTGGCTGCCTCGAACCAGGACGACCAGCTGATGGCGACCCTGGTCGACCGGGTGCTGGCACGGCTGGATCAGGTCACCGAGCGGGTTAACCTCAAGCAGGCGCCGAGCGAAACCCGCCGTGCCTCCTGACCTGTACAGGGGCGCATGGCGCGCGCCTTATCGCCCCGGACCGGCGTGGACCGCGCGGAGCTGATCCCGGAAGCCCGGACTGTCCATCAGCCGCCGGCAGCGCTCGAAGCGCCGGATGGCATAGGCCCAGAAATCGTCGGCCGGGTTGCCGTCGGTGTGCTGGATCAGGCCCCAGAGCGTCCAGAGCAGGTCGCACATGGCCTTGTAGATGACCATCCTGCCGCGATCGAAGTCATCAATCCTACCATCGAAGTAGGCAGCCAGTAGACGCTCGTCCATGGCAGGGTCAAATTCTCCTTCAACGGACAGGTCGCCCAGGTCCCACATTGGGTCGTTGACGCCCGAATACTCCCAGTCGACGATCCACATCTTGCGGCCGTCATCCAGGAAGTTCTCGCACAAGGGATCACAGTGGCAGGCCGTCAGCGGAAGCTCGTGCCGCGTCAGTGCTTCCCGTACCGCACCGGATTCGGCTACCACTTGGTGATAACCGTCCGGCAGCACCGCCCCCCGCTGCGCCAGCACCTCCAGATACTGGTCGATCATCGCGAACAGCTCGAAGCGGAACTCGAAGCCCCTGGCCTCCGCATGCAGTTGCCGCAGCGCCCGCGCCGCCCGTTCCACCGCCCCCTCGATCGAGCGGAACCCTTCCGGGCTCATGGTGACGGTGTCCTCAATGAGCCGGGTCACCGTCACCCCGTCCGCACCCGCATGAATGAGTGCCGGCGCCACCCCCGCCTCGGCGGCTGCCCGCGCATTCGTCGCTTCGACGCGCCGGTCGATATAATCCTCGGTCCCCTTGCCCGGCAGGCGCAGGCACCAGCTCTCCCGTTCGCCTGCCACCTCGAACACGAGGTTAGTGAGGCCACCCAGCCGCCGGAGCCTGGCGTCGCCCGGCAGGCCCAGATCGGCCAGCGCGGCCCTGGCCTTGGCCAGCTCGTCGCTCATGTCCGCCTCACATCCTGAGCCGCTGGCCGCGCGGATCGTACAGCGAGCGCGAGCCGCGCGCCGCCGGCCAGGCCACGCCATAGGCCTCGATGGTGAACGCCGCCCCGTCCGGGAGCCCGGTCGGCAGGTATGCCATGGCGATCGTGCGCCCGACCGTGTGCCCGTACCCGGCACTCGTGGTCGTCCCCACAGCCCGCCCGTCCACCAGGACCGCCTCGCCGCCGATCAGCGGCGCGAACCCCTCGGTCGTCAGCGTCGCCAGCCGCCGCGGCGGCCCTTCCTCCCTGATCCGCTGGAGCGCCTGCCGGCCGAGGAACTCGCCCTTGTCGAGCGCGACCGCAAAGCCCAGGCCCGCCGCATACGGGTCGATGTCCGGCGTCACCTCGCTCGACCAGTAGACATAGCCCTTCTCGAGCCTGAGCGATTCGATCGCCCGGTAGCCGACATCGGCCACGCCGAAGGCTTCTCCTGCCGTCCGCAGCCGCTCGTAGACATGCGCCGCATGTTCGACCGGCACATGCAGCTCATAGCCGAGTTCACCCACATAGCCGACCCGTGCTGCGAACGCACGACCGAGGCTGATCTCGATCGACTTGCCCATGAGATAGGGCAGCGCCTCGTTCGACACGTCGTCGTCGGTCACCTGCTGCAGCACCGCCCGCGCCTGCGGCCCGACCAGGTCGATCACCGCAAGCGAGCCGGTTATGTCCCGCAGGCTCACGCTGCCAGGCAGATGCCGTTGCAGCCAGGCGCCGTCCCGCGTGCCGAACTGGCTGCCGGTCACGACATAGAACCGGTCCTCGTCCAGCCGCATGATCGTCAGGTCGGCTTCGATCCCGCCGCGCTCGTTGCAGCACTGCGTATAGGTGCAGGCGCCGACCGGCCGGTCCAGATCGTTCGCCGCGACACGCTGCAGACCCGCCAGTGCCTCCTTGCCGCTCACCTCGAACTTGGAGAACGAGGTCAGGTCGATCAGGGCGACACGTTCGCGAACCGCCCGATGCTCCTCGGCCACCGCCTCGAACCAGCCGGGCTTCTCCAGGAAGCTTGGCCGCTCCCCCGCCTTGCTGCCAGGCCGCTTGAACCAGTTCGGCCGCTCCCAGCCGGCCTTCGACCCGTACTGCGCGCCGTTTGCCTTCAGCACGTCGTAGAGCGGGCTTCGCCTGGACCCGCGGGCACTCTCCAGCTCCTCCACGGGCCAGTGGATCGCATAGTAGTTTCCGTAGGCCTCGCTGCTTCTGGCTGCGAGATAGTGCCGGTTGGCCTGCTGGACCGAGAACCGCCGGATGTCGAACGGCCACAGGTCCATGCCTGGATCACCTTCCGTGATCCAGTTCGCCATGGCCAGGCCAGCCCCACCCGACGCGGCGATGCCGGCCGTGAACCCGCAGGCCACGAAGAAATTGTCCAGCTCGGGCGCCAGCCCCATGACCGGCTCGCCGTCCGCCGAGACCGGGATCGGGCCGTTGATGAGCGTCTGGATGCCGACCGTCTCCAGGACCGGCAGCCGCTCCGCCGCTCCCAGCGCGATCGGCTCGAACCGGTCGAAGTCGGACGCGAACAGCTCCCGCCCGAACGCGAACGGCACGCCTTCCCGCCAGCAGGCCGGAGCTCCCTTCTCCCACCCGCCAATGGCGAATGCGCGCACGTCCGGCTTCAGGTAGAAGATCCGGTCAGGGTCGCGGAAGGTCGGAAGATCCCTCGGCAGGTCGAGCTTCTTCTCGGTCACCATGTACTGGTGCTCGACGGCACCCGCGGCGATCGCCACGCCGGCCATCTCGCCCACCCGCTTGGCCCAGATCCCAGCACAGTTGACCACGATCTCGCAGGCGATCCGCCCCTGGTCGGTCAACACCGCCTGGATCCGCCGTCCCGCCTTCTCCAGGCCCGTGACCAGGACGCCCTCGCGGATCCGTACCCCCTGCCGGCGCGCCACGGCGGCGAAGGCCTGGGTCAGCCCGTTCGGGTCGATATAGCCGTCCGACGGGATCCAGGCCGCCCCGACCACGCCGTCCGTCGTCATGAACGGAAAGCAGCGCTGCCCCTCCTCGCCCGAGATCTCGTAGGCCTCGAAGCCGAACCCCTTGGCCTGGGTCAGCGAGCGGCGGATCTCGGCCATCCGCTCTTGGCTGGACGCGATCCGCACGGAGCCCGTCTTGCGCCAGTCGATCGCCTGCCCGGCCTCCGCTTCCAGCCTGTCGAAGACGGCGACCGAATTCTGCATGAGCCGGGTCAGGTTCTTCTTCGAGCGCAGCTGCCCCACCAGCCCCGCCGCATGCCAAGTCGAGCCGTGCGTCAGCTGGGCCTTCTCCAGCAGCAGCACGTCCCGCTCGCCGGCTTGCGCCAGGTGATAGGCGATCGAGCAGCCGATGGCGCCGCCACCGATGATCACGATCCGCGCCTGGGTCTCGTTCATGAGCTCACGCCTTCACGCGCAGCGCGCGCGGATCATAAGGTGGATCGAGGAACCCTCGTGCCGGCACGCGCTCGCTCGCCACTTCCAGCTCGTATGAGCCGGACAGCACGAAGTCCGTCGTCACCCCCTCCTCGGGCCGCCTGACATAGCCATAGCCGATCGGCTTGCCGATCGTGTGGCCGAACCCGCCGCTGGTCAGCCACCCCACCCGTTCGCCATCCCGGTAGATCGTCTCCCGGCCGAGCAGCACGACCTCGGGATCGTCGACCGTGAACCCGGCCAGCATGCGCGGCAGGGGCTTGGACTGCTGGGCGACCAGGGCCTCGCGGCCGAGGAACGGGTGGTTGGTCTTGAGCTTTACCGCAAAGCCCAGGCCCGCCATCAGCGGTGAGTGGTCCGGGCCGATGTCGGACCCCCAGGCGCGATAGCCCTTCTCCAGCCGGAGCGTCTCGACGGCCCGGTAGCCGGCCTGCGCGATCCCATGCGTTTCACCGGCCGCCATCAGGGCGTCGTAGAGCGAGGCCGCGAACTCCACCGGCACATGCAGCTCCCAGCCGAGCTCACCGACATAGGTTACCCGAAGCGCCAGCACGGGCGCCCCGGCGACCGGGATCCGCCGAGCCCGACCAAAGGGAAAGGCCTCGTTCGACAGGTCTTCCCTGGTCAGCGACTGCAGGACGTCCCTGGCCTTCGGGCCCATCAGCGAGAACACGGCCTGGCTGGAGGTGACGTCGATCAGCTTCGCATCCGCATCGGCCGGGATGTTGCGGCGGATCCAGTCGAAATCGTGGGTGGCAAAGCCGGTGCCGGTGACGATGTAGAACTCGTCCTCCGCCAAGCGAGCCACCGTCAGGTCGCACTCGATGCCGCCCTTGGCGTTCAGCATCTGGGTGTAGACCAGCCTGCCCGGCGGCTTCGTCACGTCATTGGCGCAGATCCAGGAGAGCGCCCTTTCGGCATCGCGGCCGGCCAGCAGGAACTTCGCGAAGCTGGTCTGGTCGATCAGCACGACCCGCTCCCGGCAAGCCCGGTGCTCCCGTGCAACCGCCTCGAACCAGTTGGGACGGCCATAGGTGTAGACGTCCTTCGCTGTCTCGCCCGCGGCCGCGAACCAGTTCGGCCGCTCCCAGCCCAGCTTTTCGCCAAAGCAGGCGCCAGCCGCCTTCAGCCGCTCGTAGATGGGCGAGCGGCGCAGGGGCCGGCCGCTCTCGTGCTCCTCGGACGGCCAAGCCATGGTGTAGTGCTTGCCATAGGCTTCCAGCGTCCGCGTGCGCACCCAGTCCGGGTCGAAATGCGGCCGGCCGAACCGGCGGATGTCCACCGGCCAGAGATCGTAGGGCGGCTTGCCGTTCCTCACCCATTCCGCCAGCGCCATGCCGGCACCGCCGCCAGAGGCGATGCCGAAGGCGTTGAAGCCGGCACCTACGAACAGGCCGCGCAACTCCGGCGCCTCGCCCAGGATGAAGTTGCCGTCGGGCGTGAAGCTTTCCGGCCCGTTGATCAGCTGCTTGATCCCGGCCGTCTGCAGCGCCGGCACGCGACCCAGCGCCAGCTCCACGATCGGCTCGAAATGGTCCCAGTCCGACGCGAGGAGCTGGAACTCGAACTGCTCGGGCACCTCGAGTTCCCATGGGATCGGGTTCGGCTCGTAGCCGCCCATCACCAGCCCACCCACTTCCTCCTTGTAATAGGTCAGGCGGTCGGGATCGCGCAGGGTCGGCAGGTTCGGCGTGACGCCCTCGATGGCCTCCGTGATCATGTACTGGTGCTGGACCGCCACGAGCGGGACGTTGACCCCGACCTTGCGGGCGAGCTGGCGGGTCCATTGGCCGCAGCACAGCACCAGCTTCCCGCAGGCGATGGTACCCTCATCGGTGACCACGCCGGCCACCCGCCCGCTGCTGGTCAGGATGTCCCGGACCGCCACATTCTCCCGGATCGCGACGCCGCTGTGCCGGGCCCCGGTCGCCAGGGCCTGGACGATGTCGCTGGGGCTGGCCTGCCCATCCGTCGGCAGGAACGCTGCGCCCACGACGTCGTCCACGGCCATCAGTGGCCAAAGCTCCTGGGCCTCCTTCGGCGTCAGGAGATGCATCTCCAGGCCGAACGAATGCGCCGTGGTCGCCTGGCGCCGCACCTCCGTCCACCGCTCGGCGTTGCAGGCCAGGCGCAGGCCGCCATTGCGCTTCCAGCCGGTGGCATGGCCCGTCTCCGCCTCGAGCCGGTCATAGAGCGCCACCGAGT
>NZ_DATAGQ010000151.1:0-93989 GCF_036263595.1 Geminicoccus sp.
CAAGGACGGCCCAGACCCGCAGCGACGAGCGGCGTGTCCTGGACATCGTGACCGAGGGATCGCCCGGCACGACGCTCGACCTCGGCCTCCTGGTCCAGACCCCGGTCTGGAAGCCCACCTGGCGCCTGCTCCTGGATGGTCCGGCCGCGCGCATCCAGGGCTGGGCCGTGGTCGACAACCGCACCGGCCATGATTGGCAGGGCGTGCAGCTCACCCTCGTGGACGGTGATGCCGACACCCTGCGCCAGGAGCTTGCCCGTACCTGGTTCGTGGAGCGCCCGACCGTGCCGGTGCTGCCAGACGGCGGTGTGGGGCCGATGGCACGTGAGTTCGGTGCGGAGCGCGGCGCAAAGGTCGCTGCGCTGGCAGCGCCGGAACTTATGAACGACGAGGGTCGGGCGCTGTCGTCCGAGGCGGCGCCCGTCATGGAAGCCACCGGCACCGAATCGGACCTCGCGACCACCTTCACCATCGACGGCAGGCTGGACGTGGCGGATGACGGCAGCCTGATGGTGCCGCTGCTCTACCGGCCGGTTCCGGCCGAGAGGATCGCCTTCGTGCCGGGGAGCGGTACCGGGGGTGCGCCGCAAAGCGCCATCCGCCTGACCAACGATACCGGCCAGACCTTGCCCAGCGGCATCGTGACGGTGATGGACACGACGGGCGGACCGGCCCCGACCCATGTCGGCGATGCGGTGCTGCCCACGATCCCGCAAGGGTCCCAGCGTCGGCTGGCGTTCGGGGCGGACCGCAAGATCAGCTACGCGATCGACCAGGACGATACCCGCGAGGTGCGCACGCTGGCGCTGGCAGACGGCGTCCTGACCCTTACCGTCGCGGAGCGGCAGGCCCGCCGCTGGGCCTTCAGGAGCGATGACGACCAGCCCCGCCAGCTGGAGGTGGAGGCCTGGGTGCCGGCCGGCGCACAACCGGTCGCACCCGCCGACCCGCGGCGCGACGGCAGCCTCTGGTACGTGACGGGCGAGCTTCCCGCGCGCGGCGAGACCTCGCTCGAGCTCGTGACCGAGCTGCCGATCGAGGAACGCTTCGTGCTGTCGCCCGACGAGACCCTCGACACGATCCTGGCAGCGCGCGGGCTCACCATTCCCGATTCCTGGAGAGCCAGGCTTGCCGAGATCGGTGCCCTGGCCGCACGCCGTGCCGATGCGGAACGCCGGCTCGCCCAGCTCGCGGAGGAGCGGGCGGGCATCGTGGCGGAGCAGGAGCGGGTCCGGGCCAATCTCGAATCGGTGAGCGAGGCCGGACCGTTGCGGGAACGCTGGCTGACCGAGCTCGGCAGCCAGGAGGATCGCCTGGCGGCGATCGAGCAGGAGCGGCGCCAGGTGGTGGTGCAGCGCGACGAGGCTGCCGCCGCCTTGCGCGCGGTGGTGACGGAGCTGCGTCGATGAGTACCTCTAGCAAGGCCGAGAAGCCCGACCGCATGGCGCTCGCGCGCGATGCGCTGGCCGACAGCGACGTGTTCGGCTCGCTGTACGACGAGGACATCGAGAAGCTGGTGCCGCTGGGCCGGCTGGTCCACGTGCCGGCCGGGCGCATGATCTTCCAGAAGGGCGACCGGGCCGACTGCCTGATGATCGTCGTGTCCGGCCGAATCCGGATCGGCACGGTCGGGCTGGACGGCCGCGAGGTCATGCTCAACCTGGTCGAGAACGGGGAAGTATTCGGCGAGATCGGCGTGCTCGACGGCAAGCACCGTTCGGCCGATGCCGCCGCCTTGAGCGACTGCGAGCTGTTCGTGCTGGACCGCGCCCGGGTGATGGAGTTCCTGGAGGGCCATCCGCACACGGCGATCCGACTGATCGGCATCCTGTGCGAGCGCCTGCGCCACTCGACCGAGCTGATCGAGGACACGATGCTGCTGGGCATGGAGCAGCGCGTGGCGAAGACCTTGCTCCGGATCGGCCGGCGCTACGGGATCGAACGCAACGGCGTCGTCCGCATCGAGAACGGCCTCAGCCAGCGCGACCTTGGCTCGTTCGCCGGCCTTGCCCGCGAAAACGTCAACCGCCAGATGCGCTCGTTCAAGGAGCGTGGCCTGATCGAGGTCGACCACGGCGTGATCATCCTCAAGAACGTGCGGGCCCTGCAGGCGATCGCCGCCCCCACGGGTGACCGGGTCGGCTGACCCGGCCGGTCGGAACCCGGTCCCTCATAGGCGGTTCCCGGTCCATGAGTGCGGCAAGGCACAGATATGCCCGGCCGCGATCTTCATGTGGATGGGAGTACAGACATGCGGGCGCTGCGATGGCATGCGCGGAACGACATCCGCTGCGATACCGTTCCCGATCCCAAGATCGAGCATCCCCGCGATGCTGTCATCAAGGTCACGACCTGCGCCATCTGCGGCTCTGACCTCCATCTGTTCGACGGCTTCATGCCCGGCATGGAATCCGGCGACATCATGGGCCACGAGTTCATGGGTGAGGTCATCGACGTCGGCTCGGAGGCCAAGAGCGCGCTGAAGGTCGGCGACCGGATCGTCGTGCCGTTCACGATCATCTGCGGCGAGTGCGACCAGTGCAAGCGCGGCAACTTCTCGGTCTGCGAGCGCTCCAACCGCAACAAGAACATCGCGGACAAGCTGTTCGGTCATACGACCGCCGGTCTGTTCGGCTACACGCACCTCACCGGCGGCTACCCGGGCGGTCAGGCCGAGTACGTCCGCGTGCCCTTTGCCGACAAGACGCACGTGAAGGTGCCGAGCAGCCTGACCGACGAACAGGTCCTGTTCCTGGGCGACATCTTCCCGACCGGCTGGCAGGCGGCGGTCGCGTGCGACATTGAGCCGACCGACACGGTGGCCATCTGGGGTGCCGGTCCAGTCGGCCAGTTCGCCATCCGCAGCGCCGTCCTTCTCGGCGCGAAACAAGTCGTAGCGATCGACAACGTGCCCGAGCGCCTGGACATGGCGAAGGCGGGTGGTGCGATCACCATCAACTTCGACAATGAGAGCGTGGTCGAGCGGCTGAACGAGCTGACCCAGGGCAAGGGCCCGGAGAAGTGCATCGACGCCGTCGGCATGGAGGCGCATGCCACCGCCACGATCGATTCGATGTACGACCGCGCCAAGCAGGCGGTGATGCTGGAAAGCGACCGACCGCACGTGTTGCGCGAGATGATGTATGTGTGCCGCCCGGCCGGCATCCTGTCGATCCCGGGCGTTTATGGCGGGCTGATCGACAAGGTCCCGTTCGGCATGGTCATGAACAAGGGCCTGACCATCCGCACCGGCCAGACGCACGTGAACCGCTGGACCGACGACCTCCTGCGCCGCATCGAGGAGGGTCAGATCGACCCGAGCTTCGTGATCACCCACACGGTCGGCCTCGAGCAGGGCCCTGAGATGTACAAGACGTTCCGCGAGAAGCAGGACGGCTGCATCAAGGTCGTGCTCAAGCCCTGAGGAGCATCGCCATGACCAACCACTATGTCTCGTCGTCATCGACGCATGCGCTGGCCCAGGGACTGGGATGGTTCAGCATCGGCCTGGGGCTGGCTCAACTATTGGCCCCGCGCCGGCTGGCCACGTCCCTTGGGATGGATGAGCATAGCGGCCTGATCCAGGCCTATGGCGCGCGCGAGATCGCGACCGGCATCGGGATCCTCACCCAGAGCGACCCGACGCCCTGGATCTGGGGCCGGGTCGGCGGCGACGTGCTCGACCTCGCCACCCTGGCCGCAGCCGTTCCGAACAATCCGAGGAAGGGCAACGCCCTGATGGCGATGATGGCGGTCGCCGGCGTCGCCGCCCTCGACGTCATCTGCGCCCAGGAACTTGCCGCCCATCGGCAGGACCAGCAGCGCCGCCGGACTTACCGGGACTACAGCAACCGGAGCGGGATGCCGCGGCCCATCGCCGAGATGCGCGGTGCCGCCCGCGACTTCGAGGTGCCCAAGGACATGCGGATCCCCGAGCTGCTGCGTCCCTGGACGAGCGGCAACCCGGTCCCGAACGACAACAGGGCCGCGTCATCGTCGGAGACGACGACCAGCACCGGCGTCACCGTGGGGCAGCCGTCACCGTCCGGCCTGAAGCCGCAGCTTTCCAGCGCCCAGACGGTGAAGACCGCCCATCAGACGGTGACGTAGGGCCGCCAGTAGTCGGCCGACTGCTTCAGCGCCTCGATCACCGTGCTGTCGGTCGGCTCGCGCTCGCGGAACGAGAACTCGAAGACCAGCTCGTTGTCCTTGCCGCCGCCACGCCGGATCGCTTCTAAGAGCGGCTCCGGCGTGATGCGGCCCTTGGCATTGTTCTCAGGGGTGAATGGCCGGTGGCCGCCCTTGTCCATCGAGCTCTGCTTGATGTGGATCACCGGGCTGTCGGCCGCCAGCGCCTCGGCGATGGCATAGGGCTCGTAGTCGCGCGGATCCTTCGACGTGATGTCGCCATGGTCGATGTCCGCGCAGATCTTGAAGGGCAGCGGCATGTCCTTCTCGACCAGGGCCTGGATGCGCCTGGTTTCCGGTAGAGTGTGACCGAACTCGCGCCGGATCGACATGTGCTCCCACATCAGGAACGAGAGCCCGCGGTCCTTGGCGACGTGGGCAAGGTCGCGCCAGTCGCCGATGACGCGCTCCAGAACCGCCGCACGCCGGCTCTCGTCGGCGTCGTCGGCATAGGTCATGATCGCAAGCAGCGTGCCGGTGCCTCGCGCGCCCAGGTCCGCTGAGATCTCGATCCACGTCTTCAGCCAGTTCTTCCACCATGCCCGCACATCCGGGTCGGGATGGCCGATATGGTTGACGCGGGTATAGGCCCCGGAGAAGGTGGTAGTGATCGTGGCGCCGTTCTTCTCGAGCGCCTGGACGTAGCGGCGGACGAAGCTCGCCTGCAGGGCGGCCGGCCAGGCCGGGTCCAGGAACTCGGGCGTGAGCTGGATGCGGCTCATGCCGATCTCCTGCGCGATCGTCCCGACCAGCGCTTCGGGCTCGACGATCCGGTTGATGGCGAAGTTCGTGTTCAGTCCCAGCGTGTAGCCCATCCTGCCTCTCCCGCCGCGACCGGACATGGCGTCCGGCGTCGATCTCGCCGCCTCGATGGACCAATGACGTTCGTGCGGCAAGCGCGGCTGGCTGTTGCCAAACGAGTCCCGCGATCCAAGCTTGACAGTACGCGTTTGCGAATACCTCATGTGCGAAAGCGAGCATTAGCTCGCCACATGAGAAAACGTTACAGGGTTGGGCTTTCGGCGAGATGGCCAGTAGTTTGACCGCAACCAGCCGCGCCTCCGGCAGGCGTTCCTGGCTGCCAAGATGGCTCACCGCCGAATCCGCATTCGGGTGGCTCATTCCTGTCGTGGCACTCCTGCTGGTGTTCGGCGTCTATCCGTTGCTCTACAGCGTCTGGCTGAGCTTGCAGGAGCGGTCGCGGGCAACCCGGCAGTTCGAGTTCGTCGGCTTGAAGCAATGGGCGCAGGCGCTGGCTGATTCGAGGACCTGGGATTCCTTCCAGGTCACCCTCACCTACACGCTGGGCTGCCTGGCCATTCAGGTCGTGCTCGGCATGGCGATCGCGCTGCTGCTCGACACCGACCGGCGCGGCTACGGCCTGCTGCGCTCCCTGATGACCCTGCCGCTCGTGGTGCCCCCGGCGGTCACGGGCTTGATGTTCCTCCTCATGGAGGACGCGCAGTTCGGGGTGCTGTCCTATTATCTGAAGCTGTTCGGCATCATCGACCCGAGCAACCCGCTGCTGGCCAACAGCAGCACGGCGTTACTCGGCGTCATGATCGCCGACATCTGGCAGTGGACGCCCTTCATGGTGCTGATCTTCATGGCTGGGCTGCGCGCCTTGCCGAAGGAGCCCTACGAGGCAGCGGCCATCGATGGCGCCTCGGCGATCCAGGCCTTCCGGATGATCACCTTGCCCCTTCTGGGCCGCGTGATCGCGGTGGCCGTCCTGATCCGCTCGATCGACCTGTTCCGCATCTACGACTACATCTACGTGATGACCAGCGGCGGCCCCGGCACGGACACCGAAACCCTTTCCTTCTATGCCGGCCGACTGTTTACCCTGGCGAACTTTCCTTATGCGGCGACGCTGGCCCTGCTGGTCCTCATCTCGCTGAACGTGATCGCCTCGATCTTCATCAAGATCTTCAAGGTGCGGTTCTGATGCGACCCAACCCTGCCCTCGGCATCCTGCGCGACGTGTGCGCCTGGGTGATCGTGCTGCTGTTCGTGTTCCCGATCTTCTGGTGGATCCTGGCCTCGTTCAAACCCTACACGGCCATCTTCAACACCACGCCGGTCTATTGGGGATTCGAGCCGACCCTGGACAACTATCGGGTGACGCTGGGCGGGGTGAACCGTCTGGCTCTGGTGACCGACGAGGGTGCGGCGGGAACGGTCGCCGGCGGTGGCAGCTCGTACTATTCGATCCCCTCCATCATCGACAGCGTGATCGTCGCGGTGGGCTCCACCGCGATCGCGATCGTGCTCGCGACCCTGTGCGCCTACGGCCTGTCCCGCTTCAAGTTTCGCGGCCAGCAGTCGTTCGTGTTCTGGATCCTGTCCCAGCGCATGATGCCGCCGATCGCGATCGCTATCCCGATCTTCTTCATGTTCCGCGACATGGGCCTGCGCGACACCCATGTCGGCCTGATCCTGGCGCACACCCTGATCAACCTGCCGATCGCGGTCCTGTTGATGAAGAGCTTCCTGGACGACGTGCCGGTCGATCTCGACCAGCAGGCCATGATCGACGGGGCCACACGCTGGCAGACCTTCTGGCTTGTCGTGATGCCGCTGGTCAAAGGCGGGCTCGCAGCCACCGCCGTGCTGTGCTTCATCTTCTCCTGGACCGAGTTCCTGCTGAGCCTGCAGCTCACCAACCAGATCCGCACGATCCCGGTGAAGATCTCGACCTTCGTCACATCGACCGGCACCGAATGGGGCTTCATCACCGCCCTTGGCAGCGCAGCCCTGGTGCCAAGTTTCATCTTCATCATCCTGGTGCAAAAGCACCTGGTGCGCGGGCTAACGCTCGGCTCGCTGAAGGACTGACGAGCGATTGCTGCATCGGGAAGCCATTCGACGAATTTCATGGGAGGCAGAAAGATGAGTTTCAGAGAGCACGACCGGAAGACGTTCATCGCCGACACGTGCGGCGACTTCGCCGCGCGGCGGATCAGCAAGCGCGATTTCATCCGCAAGCTGGGCATTGCCGGCGTCGGCCTGTCCGGCTTCGGCGCCGCGATGCTGGGCGGCGGCCGGCCCTTCCGTGGCCTCGACTTCGGCAACCCGGCCTTCGCGCAGGCGGGCCCCGACGAGGCGATGATGCAGTGGCTGTCCGAGGTCGGTAAGGCCTATTCGGGCACCACCATCCGCTACACGTCCGAGGCGACGCCGCCCACGATCGTGGCGAACCAGCTGGCCAAGGAAGAGTTCACCAAGGCCACCGGCATCAACGTCGAGATCGAGATCGTGCCGCTGGAGCAGGTGCTGCAGAAGGCGACCCTGGACATCCAGGGCCAGCTCGGCACCTACGACCTGTATTATCTCGACCAGTCCTGGATGGCGACGTTCTCCGAGGACATGGAAAACCCACGCGAATATTACGACGCGCATCCCGACGTCGCGATGCCGATGTTCGACTGGGACGACTTCAGCAAGCCGCTCCTCGACGGCATCTCGATGTTCGACGGCAAGCTGGTCTCGATCCCTTTCGACATCCCGATCTTCATCCTGATGTATCGTCGTGACCTCTACGAGAAGCACGGCCTGAAGGTCCCGACCGACCTCAACGAGTACATGGCCAACGTGAAGGCCATCCAGGCGGCCGAGCAGAGCAACGGCATCTACGGCACGACCGGCCAGCTCCGCTCCGGCCACTACAGCCTGGAATGCGACTGGACCGCGTGGCTCTGGGGCAATGGCGGCTCGATCTACGACAAGAACGGGATGTTCTCGGGCGGCGACGAGCAGGGCATCAAGGGCCTGGAGTACCTGGCGGAGATCGCCAAGAACTGCCCGCCGGGTGCCTTGACCTGGACCTGGGACGGCGAAGGCCAGTCGGTGGCGCAGGGTCTGGCCGGCCAGGTCATCACCTGGGGCGAGTACTTCCCGAGCTTCGACGGCGCCAACAGCAAGGTCGTCGGCCTGATGGAGGCGGCACCTCCGCCCAAGGCCATCTCGCTGCGCTCGCCCGCCGATGCGGGCTTCAACGAGATCCCGAACGTCGGCCACCAGGGCGGCTCCGGCCTCGGCCTGTCGAAGTACTCGCAGAACCAAGAAGCGGCCTTCATCTTCATGCAGTGGGCCTGTTCCAAGGACGTGGTCGGCCGTGGTGCGGTCCTGGGCGGCGGCGCCTCGCCGGTTCGCCTCTCGGCCTTCACCGACCCGCGCACCCTTGCCGCAGCGAAGGTGGGTCCGGGCACGACCCGGCACTTCCCGGCGGTCGAGACCACCATCAACACGATGATGGGCTCCGAGCCGGACTTCCCGGCCTGGGCGGAACTGTCGAACAACACGATCCCGGTCGAGCTCGGCAAGTTCCTGAACGGCCAGTTCAAGAGCCCGCAGGAATGCATGGCGGCGATCAAGCCGGTGGCCGACGAGATGGCGGCGCCGTTCCGCAAGACCTGATCTCCAGCATCAGGTCCGTTCCTCATGGTGGCGGGGCAGCGATGCCCCGCCGCTTCGTCTGAAGCAGGGGATCCCTTCGCGACCATGACCGACCCCCTCGTCCTCGGCATCGACAGCAGCACCACCGCGACCAAGGCGATCGCCTGGGACCAGCACGGACAGGTCGTGGTCGAGGGACGCGCGCGCGTGCCGATGTCCACGCCAAGGCCGGGCTATTTCGAGCAGGGCCCCCAGGACTGGTGGGCGTCCGCGGTGACGGCCATCTGCCAGGTGACGGCAGCGGTCGATCCCGATCGTATCCAGGCCCTCTCGATCGCCAACCAGCGCGAGACCTTCGCGGTCCTGGACGCCGACGGC
This sequence comes from Geminicoccus sp., assembly GCF_036263595.1. NCBI lineage: Bacteria > Pseudomonadati > Pseudomonadota > Alphaproteobacteria > Geminicoccales > Geminicoccaceae > Geminicoccus > Geminicoccus sp. Next base: position 8,965 of record NZ_DATAGQ010000151.1, read on the forward strand.
AACGCCGTCCGCCCCGGCATCCTGTGGCTGGACGAACGCTCGGGCGACGATGTCCGCATCCTGGCCGAGCGGCACGGGATCGCGCGGATCCGGCAGATCACCGGCAAGACACCGGACCCCACGCCGGCGATCTACGGCCTGTCCTGGCTGCAGCGCAACGAGCCGGAAACGCTTCGTCGCACGGCGCATGTCGTCGAGGTTCATGGCTATCTCGTCTTCCGCCTGACCGGCCAGGCCGCCACTTCGCGGGCCAGCGCCGACCCGCTCGGCGTCTACGACATGGAGGCGGACCGCTACGCGGACGAGTTGCTGGCGCCGCTGGGCCTGGGACCGGACCGATTCTTCACCGCGAACCGTCCCGGGACCGTGATCGGCGAGGTCTCTGCCGAGACGGCCGAGGCCACGGGCCTGCGGGCGGGCACGAAGGTCGTGGCCGGCGGCGGCGACGGTCAGGCCGGCGGCCTTGGTTGCGGCGTCATCGAGACCGGGCGCGCCTACTGCAATCTCGGCACGGCCACCGTCTCCGGCGTGTGGGCCAGCCGCTACATGGTCGACCCCGGCTGGCGGACGATGAGCTCGGTCTCCGGCGAGGGCTTCATCAACGAGCTCTGCCTGCGCACCGGCACCTACCTCACCGACTGGTTCGTCAACAACCTGTTCGGTCTTGATGGTGTCGCCGACCCGCAGGCTTACGCCCGCCTGGAAGCCGAGGCTGCCGCCTTGCCGGTAGGCTCGGACGGGCTGCTGCTCACGCCATGGTGGCTCGGCAGCATGACGCCCTACTGGGACAACGACGCGCGCGGCACCATGATCGGCCTCTCCGCCGAGCATGGCCGCGGCCATTTCTACCGCGCCAAGATGGAAGGCATCGCGCTGGAGCAGGCACTCGGCATCGGAAAGATCGAGGCGGCCCTGGGCACGTCCGTCACCGAGATCGTGGCGATCGGCGGCGGCTCCCGTTCCGACCTCTGGTGCCAGATCCTGGCCGATTCGATCGGGCGGCCGGTGCTTCGCTCCTCGACCGTCGAGGCGTCCAGCCTGGGCGCCGGCATCTGCGCGGCCATGGGTGCCGGCTGGTTCGGCGACATGAAGTCGGCCGTGGGTTCGATGGCCGGCCGGATCGAGCGCAGGATCGAGCCCGACGCTGCGCGCCATGCGCGCTATGGCGAGTTGCTTGCGCTGTTCGAACGCCTGTATCCGCAACTGCGTGCGATCTACGCCGATCTGGCGGCCTTCAAGCAAAAAGGATCCCGACGTTGACCACCGGAGCCGATCCGCTCATCCAGGAGTTCGTGGCAGGCCGCTACGTCGACCGGACCACCGGCCGGCACATCCCGTGCAGCATCCAGAAGGTCGTGACGGTCGAGAGCACGGCCGGCATGGAGGCGGAGCTTCTCGCCGGCCTGAACCTTGGCGAGCGCCTGGGCATCGTCGCCGACGAGAACACCTGGGACGTGCTCGGCAAGCGGGTCCAGGCGGCGATCCCGAACGCCGAGCCGATCCTGCTGGAACATCCCAAGGCCGACGAGAAGAACGCGGCGATCCTGAAGGAGAAGTCCCGCCACGTGGACGGTCTGGTGGCGGTGGGCTCCGGCACCATCAACGACCTCTGCAAGTATGTGACCTTTGCCGATGGCCGCGGCTGCGCCGTGTTCGGCACGGCCCCGTCGATGAACGGCTACGTCACCTCGACCGCATCGATCACGCGCGAGGGCTACAAGCTCAGCCTCAAGAGCCATGCGCCGCGCGGCGTGTTCTATGACCTGTCGGTGCTGGCGGCCGCTCCTGTGCGAATGATCCGTGCTGGCTTCGGCGATGCGGTGTGCCGCAGTTCGGCCCAGGTCGACTGGCTCCTGTCCCACCGGCTGCTGGGCACGACCTACGAGCAGGGCCCGTTCGACATCCAGGCTCCCTACGAGCCGGTCCTGCTGGAGCGCGCCGAGGGCCTGGTGAAGGGCGACCTCGCGGCGATGCGGGCCCTTACCGACATGCTGACGCTGGGTGGCTTCGGGGTGCTGTTTACCCATACCAGCCATTCCGGCTCGATGGCCGAGCACTCGATCAGCCACTACATCGACATGTTCGCGAACCCTCACCCGCGCACGCTGCATGGCGAGCAGGTCGGCGTGGCCACGCTCACCGCCACCCGGATGCAGGCGAAGATCCTGGCGATGGAGACCCTGCCCCCGCTCCAGGTCCGCCGGATCGACGACGCGGCGATCCGGGAGCGGCATGGTGCCTCCGGCGACGAGATGGTGAAGGTGGCGCACGCCAAGGCGTTCGATGCCGAGCGGACCCGGGCCATGAACGAGCGGCTGGCCGCCGAGTGGCCGGCCCTGCGCGCGGAACTGCTGGGGATCATGGTGCCCCTGGACAAGCTGCTGATGGCCTATGTCGATTCGGGCACGCCCACCACGGCCGCGGGCCTGGGCATCGATCCTTGCTTCTACCGGCAGGCCGTGCTCAACGCCCGCGACGTCCGGGACCGCTGGTCGATCCTGGACCTGGCAGGCGATCTCGGCCTTCTTGCCGAGTTCGCCGAGAACGAGGGGTAGCATGGCGACGGTCCTGATCCTGGGTGCTGGCGTGATGGGCAGCGCGTTCAGCCTGCCCCTGGCGGATGCCGGTCACGACGTCCGCCTGGTCGGCACGCCACTCGATGCAGCGACCATCGATTCGCTGAAGCAGAGCGGGATCCACCCCCGCCTGAACGCACCGCTGCCGACAGGCGTGCGCGCCTTCCACCATCACGAACTGGCCAGCGCCCTTTCGGACGAGGTCGAGCTGGTCGTGATCGGGGTCAGCACGGCCGGCGTGCACTGGGCGATCGACCTCCTGAAGCCTGCCATGCCCGGCCCGCGTCCGATCATGATGCTGACCAAGGGTCTCGATGCCGACGGCCAGAACATCCGGCCGCTGACCGATCCGGTCGGCGAGGCCCTGAAGTCGCCCACCGGCGGCGTGGGCGGCCCCTGCATCGCGGGCGAGCTGGCCGTCCGGCGCGACACCTCGGTCGTGTTCGCCCATCCCGAGGAAGCCACCCTGCGCCGCCTCCTCGACCTCGTGAACGTGCCCTACTACCACGCCCGCGGCTCGCGCGACGTGGTCGGCACGGAAGTCTGCGCGGCGCTCAAGAACTTCTATGCGCTGGGCATCGGGGCGGCGACCGGCATGCTCGACCAGCACGGCCAGGCCGAGAACGGTGCCTTGATGCACAACATCGCGGCCGGCCTGTTCGCCCAGGCTCTCCTCGAGCTCAAGCAGATCAATGCCCTGGTAGGCGGCAGCGACGCCTCCGTGCACGGCCTGGCCGGCACCGGCGACCTCTATGTCACGGTCCAGGGCGGCCGGAACAGCCGGATGGGCCGCCTGCTCGGTGCCGGCTGGCTCTACAGCAAGGCCAAGGCCGAGAAGATGAAGGACGACACGGTGGAGGGTGCCGAGCTGGCGCTCTCGGCCGGGCCGACCCTGGAGCGCATGATGGACGATGGTGCGCTTGCGAAGCAGCAAATGCCCCTCACATCTGCTATCATCGACGCGATTCGCCGGGATCACGAGTTTGCCGTCGACTGGCAGCGATTCCATTACGGGCATTGAGGAGAGCATCATGAGCAAGGTCGTGATCGGCGCGGACAATCTGGGCCTGCCGCTGAAGGACGTCCTGGTCGAGCACCTGAAGTCCAAGGGCCATGAGGTCGTAGACATCGGCACCAACACCAGCGATCCGGTCGACTATCCCGGTGTCGGCCGCCGCTTGGCAGAAAAGGTCGCCGCCGGCGAGTTCGAGCGCGGCATCCTGGTCTGCGGCACCGGTGCGGGCATGGCGATCGTCGCCAACAAGGTGCCGGGCGTGCGCGCGGTCTGCGTGACCGATCCCTACACGGCCGAGCGGGCGATCGCGTCCAACAACGCCCAGGTCATCACCATGGGCGCCCAGATCACCGGCCCCTCGGTCGCGAAGATGCTGGCCGACATCTATCTCGCCAACGAGTTCCAGGCCGAGCGCTCGGGCAAGAAGGTCGCGCAGATCAACGAGATCGATGCGGAAATGCGCAAGGCCGGCTGATCCGGCACCGCACCCTATGTCGTGGACGGGCGCCTTCGGGCGCCCGTCTGCTTTTCCGGCAAGGAGTCATCTGCAGCACTGTGCGGGGGCTCGGCAGGCGCGATCAGTTTCGCATGGGCTGATCGAGCAGCGATCAGGCCGCCGCACGGATCCCATCCAGGCTCAACGTTCATCACTCGCCGATCTGCGCCCCGTCACCGTCTGCCCCGGATTCTGCGTTGTCCTCGGCGGCATCGACATCGTCCGCCGATATCCGCACAGATTCGAACATCCAGATCATCATTCGCACGTCATCCATGTGAGAATCGCGTGCGATTCCTGCAGGTCCCGGCACTTTCCGTCTCGCCGCTCCCCGCTTTTGCTGTCACGTTCGGCGGCGTCGACGCTGGCGAACGACATCGCCTGCCCTGCCGGTCCCATGATCGGCAGTGGCAACGTCGACCACGTGCTTGCAAGCCTGTCGGTGTGGGACCTCTGTCGGGTATGATGCGGTGGGTCCTGCACTGGTCTTCGGGTGATGGCTCGGGCTCGTGCGGATGAACCTCATGCGGAGGTGCGTGTGCCCTACAAGATCGATCCGGCGGTCGACCGCCAGTACATCGAGGAAATGCGGAAGAATCCGATCGGCGCGCACAGCCCCGGCCTGCAGCGGGTGCTGAACAGCCTGCGCACCGACAAGAGCGGCCGCCAGGTCATCCTGGTGGTGTTGAAGCCGTTCGAGAAATGGGTCCTGGGCGAGATGCCGCCCGACCGCCGCGACCCCATCAGGATCGAGGACGGCCCGGTCTTCACCAGCCGCGAGGAAGCGGAGTGGGAGATCTTCCGCCGGCGCTGGCACGAGCGCACCGGCGAGAACATCAACCTGCCCTTCCGGGACTAGGAGCAGCTCCGATCGCGTTTGCACGAACGAACCCGGGCAACGCGATTTTGCATGAACGAACCCAAGCCGCCTTCGGCCCATCAAGAGACAGCGCATGCTCAAGATCGTCGGGTATCCGGACCGCTACAGCGTCGCCCCTGGAGAGACCATCTCGTTCAAGATCTCGGTCGAGGAAGGCGACAGCTTCGACGCCAGGATCGTCCAGGTCATCAACGGCGACAGCAACCCCGACGGTCCCGGCCTGCAGCTGCCGCATGTGCCAACCCATGTCGACGGCACCTATCCCGGCCGGACCCAGCGTATCGACCCCGGCTCCTTCATGAGGGTCCCGGGCATGCCGGCTCTTGCCGGACGCGCCTTCACCTTCTTCGCCACGATCTGGCCGACGCTTACGAACCGTGGCGACCAGACGCTGGCGGCGCAGTGGGACGAAGACGGGCAGTCCGGCTTTCGGATCGAGCTGGTCGACGGCGGCAAGCTCGCCTTCATCGCTGGCGATGGCAGCGGGACGGCAATGGTCTCGACCGGCAAGCCGATGCTGGTCCGGCAGTGGTACCAGGTGGCGGCAAGCTTCGACCCGGCCAGCCGCAAGGTGACGCTCGTCCAAAAGCCGCTGCGCGCCTATCCGATGATCGACGATGCGGACCAGGTCGAGGCCACCATCGACGTGGCACCGACGGCGCTGGACGCACCCTTCCTGCTGGCCGCGTCGCCGGAGCCGGACGGCACCATCGGTCGCCACTATGACGGCAAGATCGACAGCCCCGCCCTGGTCGCGGGCGTCCACGGCCTGTCCCGCTACGAGCCCTTGCTGCGCTCGGGCGTGCCGTTCGTGAACGAGATCGACCTGATCGCGCGCTGGGACTTCTCCAAGGAGATCCACTCGGTCCGCACGGTCGATGTCGGCCCCTCGCGCCTGCACGGCGAGCTGGTCCACCTGCCGACCCGCGGCATGAAGGGCTGGAACTGGACCGGCGAGCAACATGACTGGACCCGCAAGCCCGAGCATTACGGCGCCATCCATTTCCACCGCGACGACATCTACGATGCCGGCTGGGAGACCTCGGTCGCCTTCACCCTGCCCGGCGATTTCAAGAGCGGCGCCTACGCCCTCCATGTCCGCTGCGGCGACAGCAACGAGGAGGCGACCCGCGAGGACTATCTGGCCTTCTTCGTGCGCCCGCCGCGCGGACCGAACCGGGGCGAGCGGCCGAAGGTGGCGTTCCTGGCACCGACCTGTGCCTATATCGCCTACGCCAACCACGGCGAGCACATCACCGCACGCGGTGCCGAAGCCCTGATGAACCGGCTCCTGCCGTTCGGCCACTCCGACATGTACATGTATTACCATCCGGAGCTGGGCGGCTCGCTCTACGACAGCCATGCCGATGGCTCGGGCGTCTGCTATTCGAGCCGCCACCGCCCGGTGCTGAACTTCACGAGCCGCTACCACTCCTGGCTGGGTGGCCACGGCTCGGCCCTCTACCAGTACAACGCCGACACCCACCTGTTCTGCTGGCTCCATCAGAAGGGCGTCGAGTACGACATCATCACCGACGAGGACCTGCACCACGACGGCTACGAGCTCATCAAGGACTACCGGGTCATCCTGACCGGGACCCATCCCGAGTACCATTCCACGCCGGCCTGGGACGCCATGAAGGCGTGGGTCGATCGCGGCGGCCGGCTCATGTACATGGGTGGCAATGGCTGGTACTGGCGCGTCGGCTTCCACGACGAGCTGGACGGCGCCATCGAGCTGCGCCGCGCCGAGGACGGCATCCGGCCATGGATCGCCGAGCCCGGCGAGTACTTCCAGTCCTTCAACGGCGAGTATGGCGGCCTGTGGCGCCGGATCGGCCGGGCACCCAACGTCATGGCCGGCATCGGCTTCGTGGCGCAGGGCTTCGACATCAGCTCCTACTATCGCCGCGCCCCCGACGCGGACAATCCGCGCGCGGCCTTCATCTTCAAGGACGTGCCGGACGAGATCATCGGCGATTTCGGCCTGATCGGCGGCGGGGCGGCGGGCATCGAGCTCGACTGCATCAACACCGACCTGGGCTCGCCGCCGAACATGCTGCGCCTGGCATCCTCGGAAGGCCACAGCTCGATGATGATGCTGGTCAACGAGGAGTTCGGCGTGGTGCCGCCGGCGCTGGGTGGCGACCAGAACGATCAGGTCCGTGCCGACATGGCGTTCGGCGAGACGGCCGCGGGCGGGGCGATCTTCGCCACCGGCTCGATCGCCTGGTGCGGCGCACTGTTGCCGAACAATTCCGACAACAACGTGTCGAGAATCACCTGGAACGTGCTGGAGCGCTTCATGGACCCGAAGCCCTTCACCGCCGGTTCCTGATCAGGCACCCAGGCAGGAGATCGACGATGGACGCGCTGTCCCGGTTCCGCTTCGACGGCAAGGCCGCGGCCGTCACGGGTGCCGCCCGTGGCATCGGCTTTGCCGTGGCCGAACTCCTGGCCGGTGCGGGCGCGGAGGTCGCCTTGATCGACCTGAACGCGGAGCTCGGGCCGGCATCGGCGCAGAAGATCGGCAGCAGCGGCCGCCGCGCCGAGTTCTACGCCGCCGACCTGCGCGATCCAGCGCTGTGCCAGGACGTGGTCGGCAGGATCGCCGGCGACTTCGGCCGGATCGACGTCCTGGTCAACTGCGTCGGCATCAACCCGAACACGGACGTGCTGGAGATCCCGCCGGAGGAATGGCGCGAGGTCCAGGACGTCAACGTCAACGCCATGTTCTTCACCAACCAGGCCTTCGCCCGGCACATGGTGAAGCATGGCGGCGGCAGCATCGTGGCCATCGGCTCGAACTCCGGCTTCACCGTCGACAAGCCGCAGCCCCAGGCCCACTACAACACGAGCAAGGCGGCAGTTCACCAGATGGTGAAGTCGCTGGCGATTGAACTGGCGCCGTTCAAGGTCCGCGTGAACGCCGTGGCACCCGGCTACACGCTCACCGAGATGACCAGGCTCGGCCTGAGCAAGCGCGAATGGGTCGAGGTCTGGGAGGAGATGACGCCCATGAAGCGGTTCGCCGAGCCGGACGAGATCGCGCATGCCGTCCTGTTCCTGGCAAGCGATGCCGCCAGCTACTGCACCGGCACGATCCTGCTGGTGGATGGCGGCTATACCTGCTGGTGAGGTGGCGGGCCTTCCCGCTCAGGCCGACGGCTTGCCGTGCGGCTCCAGCAGCTCGAACACCCGCAGGCTCTCGTTCCTGCCCTTGACCTGGACCTCGCCCAGCTCGCGGAAGTTCAGCCCGGCCTTGCAGCGTAGATAGACTGCCTCGCTCGCCAGGATGCTGGTCCCGAACTGCTTGTTGAGGCCTTCCAGGCGCGAGGCCACGTTCACCGTGTCGCCCATGCCCGTGTACTGCAGCCGCTCAGCCGAACCGACGCTGCCGACCACCGCATGGCCGGTATGCAGGCCTAGCCGGGTGATGAAGACAGGCTTGTCGGCCGCGACTTGGGCGGCATTGAACCGGTCGATCTTCGCCACGAGCGTCAAGGCGCAGGCACAAGCATGGTCGACATGGTCCGGGTCCGGCGTCGGGGCGTTCCAGGAGGCGTAGATGGAATCGCCGAGGAATTGGATGATGGCGCCGCCATGGGCGTAGACGCCTTCGCTCAACAGATCGAAATAGGCCGAGAGCATCTCGACGACCGCTTCCGGCTCCGTTCCCTCGCAGATCGTGGTGAAGTCGCGGATGTCGGTGAACAGCACCGTGATGTCCTGGCGTCGGGCCGACCGCGCATCGGCGCCGCCAGTCTTCACGATCGCCCGCACGATCTCCTTTGGCACATAGAGCGCGAAGGTGCGGATCGCAGCGCTCGCGGCGGTCAGCGCATGGGACAGCGCCGTGATCTCCGCCACGTTCGAGACCTGCACGGGCTCCGGCCGGAAATCCAGGTCCTCCAGCCGGCGTGCCGCTTCCGTGAGCCCGGCCAAGGAGCGGCCCAGCCGCCAGGCGACCAGCAACGCCACCAGGATGCCGCCGACGATCACGATCGCCGACAGCATCAGGCCACGCTGCGCCAGCCGCTCGCTGGGCCCGGTGAAATCCTGCAACGGCGCCGCCAGGCCGATCTTGTAGCCGGCCAGCACGCCATCCTCCGGCAGTGCCCTCGTCTGCATCAGCCAGTCGGCACCGTCGTCGTCCATGATGACCACGTCGTCGCGGTTCTGACTGGGTGCGAGGGCCTGCAGGCGGCTGAGCGCCCGATCCGCCGCGAGGGCTGTGCGGGCGGATGCATCGCCCTCCAGCGCCCGGATCAACAGGCGCATAGCGGCCGGATCGGAGTGCGCGAAGAGCTGTCCTTCCCTGTCGAACAGATAGGAGCGGCCGTTTACGGAGATCTTTTCGCTGGCGAGGAAGCCGCTGAACGTCTTGAGCAGGATGTCTACGGCGACCACTGTCGACAGATCGTCCACATGGCGCCGCGCGATGGTCACGCCATGCTCCCGGGTGACCGCCATCTGGTAGGGACGGGTCAGGATCGGACCGGGCACGGCAAGGGCGGCCTGGTACCAGGGACGGGTTCTGGGATCGTAGTCGGTGGGTTCCGGCGCACCCGTCCCGATCTTCTGCCCGGCCGCGTCCAGGAACGTCCAGCTGCGCATCCGCTGGGCCGTGGGGCCAACCTGCACCGAGCCGAAGGCATAGACGGCCTGCGAGGGCGCACCCGTCGCAGTGCGCCAGGGATCGTCGGGCGGCCCCAGCGGGACGGCTTGGAGGAACTGTCCGTTGCCGCGTCCCAGGTAGATCCCGTCGATCTCGGGGGACTGGTCGATCGCCTCCTTGGCAAAGGCGATACGATGGACGGTGGGGTCGTCCTGTGGTGCCGCGACGCTGGCCATGATCGTGAAGAGCGTGGGCGCGTCCATCACCTTGTCGAAGCGATCCACGATCCGCTCGCCCACCACCCGCAGGGAGTCGCGTGCCATGGCATGGGCCGCGGCGCGGCCCTGGAGATAGGTGAACAGGACCAGGGAAAGCGCCACGACCAGCAGGAGGCCCACCACCATCACGCCGAGATAGGTACTCAGCGAGTGGGAGCGGGTTCGATGCGGCCGCCGGCTCACGGAGGGTCCAGCGCCCCCGGCGCGGCGCCATCGCCCATCCTCAGACGCGCCGCTCGGTGAGGAACAGCTTGACCGCCAGTCCCACGAAGAACAGGCCCGACAAGGCATCCAGCGCCACGGTCGCCCAGCGTGCCCGTGCCAGGCGGTCGACCATCCAGCCGGTCAGGGCAGCGACACCCATCAGCCAGACGATGCCGATCAGGTTCAGGGTCATGCCCAGGGTGAAGGTCTGGACGGCGATGCTTCCCCGTTCCGGCGAGACGAACTGGGGCAGGAACGCCACGAAGAACATGATGACCTTCGGGTTGGCGAGGTTCGTCAGCATGGCGCGGCTGAACACGGTCCATGCCTGCGGCCGCGTCCTCCGCACCGGCCGTACCGCCTCGCCAGCGTCCTCATGCCATTGGCGCCATGCCGCCTTCAGCGCCTGCAGGCCGATCCAGGCGAGGTAGAGCGCTCCTGCCCAGCGCAGCACTTCGAAGGCAGCCGGCGACGTGGCGATCAGGGCGGACACGCCCACCGCCGCCAGCAGGCTGTGGCCGACATTCCCGACCAGGATCCCCAGGCAGGCGACCAGACCGCTGCGAAGGCCGCCGCTCAGGCTGTTGGCAGCCACGAACATGGTGTCCGGACCGGGCGTCACCGCGAGCAGGACCGCAGCGCCCAGGAAGATCAGGAAGAGCTGCGGCTCCGGCAACATCGCGACCTCAGATCGACTGGCAGGCGATCGCCTCGATCTCGCAGAACAGCTGGGGGCTGGCGAGGCCGTGAACGATCAGGAGTGTCGCGGCGCAGACATGACCATCCAGCCGCCGGTCGCGGACCTGGCGCCAGAGCTTGACGTCGCGCTGATCGATCAGGAACACCGTCGTCTTGACCAGGTCCCGGTGCGTCATGCCGCCATGAGCCAGTACGGCGAACAGATTGTCCCACATCTGCTCCATCTGCTCGCCAAGCGTTTCCGGCACGCTGCCGTCCGGGCGCACGCCGATCTGGCCGGAAATGTGGAGCCAGCGCGCCGGGCCGGTGACGATCGCGGCATGGCTGTAGGCCGAGGCGGGACGATGCACGTCCGGCGGGTCGAAGACCTCGATCATCCATGGACCTCCCTGATCGGTGGCTGGAAGGGGTGCCTGAGCTCCCCGCGCCAGCGTGTCGCCGCTGGTCCGCAGCGTAGCGCGCTCGAATGTGACTTAGGAAGCCGGCAGGCGACGGCCGGCCCGCGTTCCTGTCGGAAGGAGGTAGACGATGGCCCGGTACTTCGGATGCTCCTGCATGCCCGCGCGCACGCCGCCCAGGGACCGGGCGATCCGGTGGCTGGGGAGGTTCTGCTCCGCCACCAGATAATGGAAGCCCTCGGGCCGGCGGACATCGGCGACCCAGTCCCTGATCGCGGCCACGGCCTCCCGGCCATAGCCCTGCCGCTGCGCCGGCTCCTTGATCCAGATCCCCAGTTCAGGCAGCGGCGTGGCGATCCGATGCGCGCCGGCCATGCCGATGAACTCGCCGGTCTCGCGCCGCCGGAGCGCCATGTGCAGGTCGGTGCCGACGGTCATGGCCGGCAGCCAGGATGCGAGGGTGGCCTTGAGGGCCTCAAGCGAGCTTGCCGGCTCGAAGCTCAGATACCGCGTCAGCGCCGGCGTGACGGCCGCGAAGATCTCCTCCGCGTCGGAGAGCATGGCCGGGCGCAAGGTCAGCCGTTCGGACTGCAGTAGGGGCCCGGGGCCGCTCACACAGGTTGCGCCAGCAACTGGCGGAGGATGTCGGGTGGCACGGCGCCGCTCGTGACGGCAGCACCGATGCGCTTCAACAGCACGAAGGTGAGCCTGCCGTCCGCGACCTTCTTGTCGCGCGCCATCGCGGCCAGCATTGCGTCCGGCTCGAAGCCTTCGTTGGTCACTTCCGCCGGCGAGGTCTTCAGCCCCAGCGACCGGAGATGCGATCGCACGCGCTCGGTCGCTCCTTCCGCCAGATGGCCTGCGCGGGTCGAGAGCTCGGTCGCCTGCACCATGCCGATGGCGACGGCCTCGCCATGCAGCAGGCGGCTGCCATAGCCGGACAGGTTCTCGTAGGCATGGGCGAAGGTGTGGCCGAAATTGAGCAGGGCGCGCCCGCCCTTGGTCTCGAACTCGTCGTCGCCGACGATCTCGGCCTTGATCGCGCAGGAGCGCTCGATGGCATGGGTCCGCACATCCTGGTCGCCGTCGATCAGGCGCCGCCCGTTCTGTTCCAGCCAGTCGAAGAACGCCGCGTCATGGATGAGCCCGTACTTCGCCACCTCGGCGTAGCCAGCCTGCAGTTCGCGAAGCGGCAGGGTGTCGAGCGTCGTGGGATCGATCAGGACGATCCTCGGCTGATGAAAGGCGCCCACCAGGTTCTTGCCCGAGCGGGCATTGATGCCGGTCTTGCCGCCCACGCTGCTGTCGACCTGGGCCAGGAGCGTGGTCGGCACCTGGACGAAGGGCAGCCCGCGCAGGAGGATGGAGGCGGCAAAGCCGGCAAGGTCGCCGATCACGCCCCCGCCCAGCGCCACGATCGCCGTCTTGCGGTCGATCCCCTGCCCCAGCACCTGCTCGCAGACCCGCTCCAGGGTCGGCCATCCCTTGCTGCCTTCGCCGGACGGAACGGTCACCGTGCGGACCGCCAGATCCGCCTCGTCCAGTGCCCGCTCCAGCCGGTCCAGATGCGAGTTCGCCCTCATCGCGTCGTCGGCCACCACCACGACCCGGCGCGACGGCAGGAGCGGTGCCAGCTCCTGGCCGGCCCGGTCGAGCAGGCCAGCACCGATCTTCACCTCATAGGCGCGCGCACCCAACGGCACATGCACGGTTCGAATCGACGTCATACCAGGATCCCATGCTGCCTCAGCCGTTGCACCAGATCGTGCGCCAGGACGTCGAGCGGCTGGTCGCCCGTGTCCACCGTCAGGTCGGCCGTGGCGTAGACCGGATGCCGCCGCTCCATGAGGTCCGCGAGGATGGCCCTCGGATCGCCGGCGTCGAGGAGCGGGCGCGAGCCCTTCTTGCGGCTGGTCCGCGCCACCAGCGTGTCGAGATCCGCGCGCAGCCAGACTGAGAAGCCGCGCGCGGCCACCCGCTCGCGCGTGGCCGGATCCATGAAGGCCCCGCCGCCAAGGGCCAGGAAATGCGGCTGGCCGATCAGCAGCCGGGCGATGACCCTTCGTTCGACGGCGCGGAACTCCGGCTCGCCGTGGCTGGCGAAGATGTCGGGGATCGACATGCCGGCAGCTTCGACGATGGCGTCGTCGGCATCCGTGAACGGGGCACCCACGAGCGTGGCCAGGCGGCGGCCGACCGCCGACTTCCCGGCACCCATCAGGCCGACCAGCACCACGTGCCGGGTCAACGCGAGCTTCTCCCGTGCCTCGGGTGGAGGATTCTGCACGGCTCTCCGGCTCGCTTCGTCGGTCGGCATTTCGGGTCGGCGTTGAACGGACATGGCGTCGTCGATATAAGCCAGCTGGCGTCATGTCCGGCAAGCCCGGCTCGGCGGGACATGGCGGATCGGCAGCAGAGAGGCAATGGCGGCAGTGGGACGGGTGCTGGTTGTGATCCTCCTGGCGGCGCTGGTAGGTGGTGCAGCCTACCTGATGCTGTGGGACATTCCGGCACCGCGCAAACCGGTGGAAGTGACCGTTCCGGACGATCGGCTGCCTAAGTGACGGCAACGCGGGCGACCTTGCTGGCAGGGATTGGCGTCCTGCTCCTCGTGCCATCGGCGTTCGGGCAGCCGAAGCCGCTCTTTCCCGAACAGGCTCCTGCCTCACCGCAGCCCTCCATCTCGCCCGGCTTCCAACCGGAGATCACGGTCAGGCAGCTGGATGCGCCCGGAGCGGTCGGCACCGGTCGGAGCCAAGACCAGGCCGAAAGCGATGACTGGGGCTCGACACCCGCCACTGTGATCGAGCAGTTGCTGGCTGCCCTGCCCGACGATCCGGCCGACCCGAACGTCCGGCGCCTGCAGGTCGAACTGCTCCGGACACCCACGCCAGCCGGACAGGAATCGGAGCGTCTGCTGGCGATCCGTCTGCGTCGGCTGGTCGACCTGGGCGAGGCGGAGGCGGCGCAGGCCCTGCTTGCCGAGGCCGGACCCTATGCCGCGCGGTCGCCTGGCCTGGCGCCGGAAGTGGCCAGGCTCGACCTGGCCTCGGGCCAGGACGTGGACGGCTGTGCGGCGGCCAGCGCCTCGCCTTCGGCGGGCCTGGACGAGATCAACCTGTTCTGTGCGATCATGGCAGGTGACGAGGATGCGGCCCTCGTGCTGCAGAACGCGCTGCGTGCAACCGATTCGCTGCGCGACCAGCCGTTCGGCGCGCTGGTGGGCGCGGCGCTGCGCTATGGCGATGCCGATGCGATCGACTGGAGTGCGGAGGTCCAGCCGGTCGACCTGGCCCTGGCCGATCATTTATCTATCAAGGTTCCCGCGGATGCCGTCGCCACGGCAAGCCTGCCGGCGGTGGCGCGCCTGAGCGTGGACCCGGACGTGGCGCCGGCGGTGCGCGCTGCCGCCCGCGTGCGGCTCGACGACGCGCGGGGACGGTTCACGACGGTGGGGCCGGAGGCGACCCGGCTTCGTGCAATCGCGGCCCCTGAGGAGCGAGCGCGTGCCCTGGTCCAGCTTTGGCGCGATCTGCCTGATGCAGGCAAGCGGCTGGCCGACCTTCCCCAGCTCGGCCCGATCGCTGCCACCATCACGCCGCGTGCGGCCTTGTCCGAAGAGGCAGCGGTTCTGGCGGCGATCCTGCTTGCCATGGGCGAAGAGGGCGCGGCGCTTCTCTGGTTCGACATGCTCGAGGTGCAGCGGCGCGACGACCGCCGCCAGGCGGACCGGCTCGCGGTCCTGATGATCCTGGCCGGCCTGATCGACCCGACGCGGATGCCGCCCGCACCGGACGGCCTGTTCGCCGCTGACGACGCGGTTTGGCTGACGGCCGGCCTGGCGGGCCAGAACCTGCCGCTGTCGGCTCCATGGCGCACCGTTCTGCGTCCCTTCCCGCCGCCGGAACCGGCAGCGCCAGCCGCGATGCTGGCGCGGGCACTGGTCGGACTGAGCAGCGGCGACCCGCCCAGCTTTGCTCGCGGGCTTGCGGGACTGCTCGCCATCGACCGAGCCATCGAGGCCCGCGCGGTTGCCCGCAGCAGCGTGATCGCCCGCCTCCATGGCTGAGCCGCGCTCCTCGATGGCTCCTTTCCTGGAGATGATGGCGGTCGAGCGTGCCGCCTCGCGCCATACGCTGGCTGCGTATCGCAACGACCTGTCCGCCTGGTTCGCCTTTCTCAAGCAGCAAGGCACGTCGGAGTTGTCAGCGACGGAACAGGACGTGCGTGCCTTCGTGCAGGCGACGGCAGACGCCGGGCTGAAGGCGACCACGCAGGCGCGGCGGCTGGCGGCGATCCGCCAATTCCACCGGTTTCTCCACCTGGAAGGCCACCGCCCGGATGATCCGACCCTCTCGGTGGAGGGACCGCGTCGGGAGCGGGCGCTGCCGCGGGTGCTGACGGAAGAGGAGATGGAGGGGCTGCTGGCGGCGGCGCGGGCCAAGGAGGGGGCGGACGGCCTGCGGCTCACCTGCCTGCTCGAACTGGCCTATGCGTCGGGCCTGCGGGTGTCGGAACTGGTTGGTCTCACCTTGAGCGCATTCACGCCGGATCGCTCCGCCCTGCTGGTCCGCGGCAAGGGCAGCAAGGAGCGGATGGTGCCGGTCGGCCGTTTCGCCAGGGAAGCAGTGATGCGCTGGCTCGAGGTGCGGCCGGCGGATCGCAAGAACCGGCTGTTTCCATCGAACGGCGCCAGCGGCCATCTCACGCGGCAGCACGTGCTCTATCTGCTCAAGCGGCTGGCGCCTGAGGCGGGTCTCGATCCCGAGCGGATCTCACCCCATGTGCTAAGGCACGCTTTCGCCACGCACCTGCTCGCCCACGGGGCCGACCTGCGCGCGGTGCAGACCATGCTGGGGCACGCCGACATTGCGACGACGCAGATCTATACGCATGTTCGCCCCGAGCGTCTGGCCACGGTGGTGGCCGAACACCATCCTCTGGCCAGGATGACGACGAAAATGGCGGAAACGAGACCGGATGGCCCTGGGGCCGCGGTCGCCGCCGAGGAGGATCAGGCATGAGTTTCACGATCGTCGAGCAGTGCACGCCAAGGCTCAACCGTTCCGAGTTGGCTGTCCCCGGCAGTTCGCCGCAAATGTTCGAGAAGGCGGCAGCATCGGCGGTCGACGTGGTGTTCCTGGATCTGGAGGACGCTGTCGCGCCCGACCAGAAGGAGCAGGCGCGCAAGAACGTCATCCAGGCGATCAACGAGATCGACTGGGGCACCAAGACGCTGTCGGTCCGGATCAACGGGCTGGACACGCATTTCATGTACCGCGACGTCGTCGATGTGCTGGAGCAGACCGGCGAGCGGCTCGACCTGATCATGATCCCGAAGGTCGGTACGGCCGCGGACATCTATGCGGTCGACATGCTGGTCACCCAGGTCGAGGCCGCAAAGAAGCGCCAGAAGAAGATCGGCTTCGAGCTGATCGTGGAAACCGCGCTGGGCATGGCCAACGTCAACGAGATCGCCAGGGCATCGAAGCGCAACGAGAGCCTGCATTTCGGCGTGGCGGATTATGCCGCCTCGACCAGGGCGCGGACCACGGTGATCGGCGGGCCCAACCCCGACTACGGCGTGCTGACCGATCCGGACGTCGACAACTCGCGCTCCTATCACTGGGGCGACATGTGGCACTACGCCATCGCCCGCATGGTGGTGGCGGCACGTGCGAACGGCCTGCGGCCGGTCGACGGTCCGTTCGGCAACTTCCAGGACCCGGAAGGCTACCAGGCCCAGGCGCGCCGCGCGGCGGTGCTCGGTTGCGAAGGCAAGTGGGCAATCCATCCTTCGCAGGTGGCCCTGGCCAACGACGTGTTCACGCCGCCTGCAAAGGAAGTCGAGCGTGCGCGCCGGATCCTCGTCGCCATGGAAGAGGCCTCGAAGGCCGGCAAGGGTGCCGTCAGCCTCGACGGCCGCCTGATCGACATCGCCTCGATCCGCCAGGCCGAAGCCCTGGTCACGAGCGCCGATCGGATCGCAGCGGCGGGCTGACCTGCGGCCCGCTCATGGTCGACACGGAATGACCCGGCGAGAGCCGGGTCATTTGCTTTTGGGACCGCCCTTACACGGCTGCCATTCCTGCCGGCGGCCTCCCGTCGTGCCTGCTGCCGACTCCATTCAGACGACCCGATCAGCCGCGTGGCTACTCCGAATCCAGCCGGTTGCCAGGATATCGACATCATCCCCACGGGCCGGCCCGGCGACCCCATGGGCCGGGCTGCGCAGGTCGCGACGCCGCGGCCGGCGCCGCCGATTGCGGGTTCAGCGCGAGCAGCCGCCGGATCCGTTCCTCCGTCGGCGGATGGGTACGGAACATGCCGGCCAGCGCGCCGCCATGCAGCGGGTTCATGATGAAGAGATGTGCCGTCGCCGGATTGCGCTCGGCCGTGCCGACATAGGTACCGGTCGCGATCTGCTCGATCCGGTGCAGCGCTGAGGCCAAAGCCCGCGGATTGCCCGCGATCGCGGCCCCTTCCCGGTCGGCCTCGAACTCGCGCGCCCGGCTGATCGCCATCTGCACCAGCATGGCGGCCAGCGGCGCCACGATCAGGGCGAGCAGCAGGCCGATCCCGCCCAGCGGGTTGTCGCGGTCCCGGTGGCCGCCGAAGAACATGCCGAACTGGGCCAGGAAGCCGATCGCACCCGCGATGGTCGCGGCAACGGCCATGGTCAGCGTATCGCGATGCTTGATGTGGGCCAGTTCGTGCGCGATCACGCCAGCCAGCTCGTCGTGGGACATCGACCGGATCAGGCCCCGCGTCACGGCGACGGCCGCGTGCTGCGGGTCGCGACCGGTTGCGAACGCGTTCGGCTGGTCGCTCTCGATCAGGTAGATGCTCGGCACCGGCAGGTCCGCCCGCCGCGCCAGATCCGCGACCAGCCGGTACAGGTCCGGGGCCGCCGCCGGCGTCACGGGCCTTGCCTGGTGCATGCGCAGCACCATGTCGGCCGAACCCCACCAGGCGAACAGGTTGGTGCCGGCCGCGATGACCAGGGCGATGACGGCGCCGCTGCCGCCGCCGATAGCGTAGCCCACCAACAGGAACAGGGCGGTCATGACAGCCAGCAGCAAGGCGGTCCGGAAGGTCGCCATTCCACACTCCTCGACGTCCCCCCCAGGAGGTAGGCGCGGTCCGAACCGGCGCAAGGGAGCAGATCCATCCGGGATCGGGCCTTGCTTTGGCATGCTGTGCGGCACACGCCCTTGTCGGCACGGCCTGACGCATGGCAACTCGGAGTTTCGGGGATGGCCGCCAAAGCCGCCAGGCGTGCCCGGTCCCGACCAAGAATGGCTGCAGGGAAACGGCGATGGACGAACGCAAGAGCGACTGGGGACCCGCTCCCCCGACCGAGGGCGGCATGAGCGTGACGGCCGAAGAGGCGCTGGACCTGCATGCGCGTGGCCGCCCCGGCAAGATCGAGATCACCCCGACCAAACCGCTCACGACCGCGCGGGACCTGAGTCTGGCCTATTCACCGGGCGTCGCGGTCCCTTGCCTCGCGATCCAGAAGGACCCGGCAGAGGCCTACCGCTACACGGCGAAGGGCAACCTCGTGGCGGTCGTATCGAATGGTACGGCCGTGCTGGGCCTGGGCGACCTGGGTGCGCTCGCCGGCAAGCCCGTGATGGAAGGCAAGGCGGTCCTGTTCAAGCGCTTTGCGGACATCGACAGCATCGACCTGGAAGTGGACACGCGGGACGTCGACGAGTTCGTCAACTGCGTCCGCCTCCTGGTGCCGACCTTCGGCGGGGTGAACCTGGAGGACATCCGGGCACCTGAATGCTTCATCATCGAGGAGCGGCTGCGCGAGCTCTGCGACATCCCGGTCTTCCACGACGACCAGCACGGCACCGCGATCATCGCCGCGGCGGGGCTGATCAACGCCCTGGACATCACCGGCCGCCAGATCGCCGACATCAAGCTGGTGGTCAACGGTGCGGGGTCGGCAGGCATCGCCTGCGTCGACCTCCTGCGATCGATGGGGCTGCCGGCGGCCAACGTCACCCTGTGCGACACCAAGGGTGTCATCTATCGCGGCCGCACCGAGGGCATGAACCAGTGGAAATCGGCCCATGCGGTCGATACCGAGGCTCGCTCGCTGGCCGACGCCATGCGGGGCGCCGACGTGGTGTTCGGCCTGTCCGCCAAGGGGGCGTTCACCGCGGACATGATCCGCTCGATGGCCAAGGACCCGATCATCTTCGCCATGGCCAATCCCGACCCGGAGATCACGCCCGAGGACGCGCGCTCGGTGCGCGGCGACGTCATCGTGGCGACCGGCCGCTCCGACTATCCGAACCAGGTCAACAACGTGCTGGGCTTCCCCTACATCTTCCGGGGTGCCCTGGATGTCCGCGCGTCGACCATCAACGAGGCCATGAAGATCGCGGCGGCCCATGCGATCGCCGCCCTGGCGCGCGAGGACGTGCCGGACGAGGTGCATGCCGCCTATCGCGGCCGCAAGCTGCGCTACGGCCGGGAGTACCTGATCCCCACGCCGTTCGATCCGCGCCTGATCCACACCGTCCCGCCTGCGGTCGCGAAGGCGGCGATCGAGAGCGGCGTGGCACGCAAGCCCGTGGTCGACATGCCGCGCTACCGCCAGGAACTGCGCTCGCGGCTCGATCCGACCGCGTCGCGGCTGCAGCTGGTGTTCGACAGGGTCCAGGCCCAGCCAAAGCGGATGGTGTTCGCGGAAGGCGAGGAAACCAAGACCATCCGTGCCGCCATGGCTTGGCGCGACACCGGCCTCGGCACACCGATCCTGATCGGCCGCGAGGACCGGGTACGCGCCACCATGGCGCAGATCGGCCTGTCCAACCTGGACGGCATCGAGATCCACAATGCCCGCTTGTCGGACAGCAACCGCAAGTACACGGACTTCCTGTACGGGCGGAACCAGCGGGGCGGCCTGCTCTACCGCGACTGCGCGCGGCTGGTGAACCAGGACCGCAACGTGTTCGGCGCCTGCATGGTGGCGAGCGGCGACGCGGACGCGATGGTGACCGGCCTCACCCGCAACTACAACGACGTGCTGGCCGACGTCATGCGGGTGATCGACCCCAAGCCGTCGCAGCGCGTCTTCGGCATGACCATGATGGTGGCCCGCGGGCGGACCGTGTTCATCGCCGATACCACGGTGCACGAACTCCCCGACACCCGTGTGCTGACCGACATCACCATCCAGACCGCGCGGGTCGTCCGTCAGCTCGGGTTCACGCCGCGCGTGGCGCTTCTCTCCTTCTCCAACTTCGGCAATCCGCCCGTCTCCAAGGCGCAGCGGGTGCGCGACACCGTGGTCGAGCTGGACCGGCGCCAGGTCGACTTCGAGTATGACGGCGAGATGGCGGCGGACGTGGCGCTCGATCCCGAGTTGATGGCGATCTACCCATTCTGCCGGCTGACCGGGCCTGCGAACGTCCTGATCATGCCGGCCCTCCACTCCGCCAACATCGCGTCCAAGCTCCTCCAGCAGCTGGGTGGCGGCACGGTGATCGGGCCCCTCCTGCAGGGCCTGAGGAAGCCGATCCAGATCCTGCCAATGAACGCGACGGTGTCGGACATGCTGAACATGGCGGCCCTGGCCGCGCATGATGCGATCACCGCGGAGGAACCGGAGGCGTCGGTGGTGGCTGCCTGACCGGGCCCGCCCCGCCCAGGCGAACGTTGGCTGCGGTGTTAGGAGAACGTTAGGCAATTGCTGGCATGGTCGCTCCCATGAGGAATGGGAGCGGCCGATGACGTCTTGGATGCAGTGGAAGGGGCGGTGGTGCCCGTGGCTGCTGCCCCTGCTCCTTGCAGCCTGCGCCGGGCCTGCCCTTTTGGACCCGCCGCAGGCCGGCAACGCGTCCGACCCGGATGCAGGCAGGCAATTCGGGGCCATCTTCCAGCGCCATCCCGGCACGGCGACCGGCGGAGGCTCGCTGCCGACCGCCGAGGCCGCCGTCCTTCGAGTCATGGCGATCCCGTCGCACGGACGGGAAGCCTGGATCGACCCCTCGACCG
Source organism: Geminicoccus sp. (assembly GCF_036263595.1). Taxonomy (NCBI): domain Bacteria; kingdom Pseudomonadati; phylum Pseudomonadota; class Alphaproteobacteria; order Geminicoccales; family Geminicoccaceae; genus Geminicoccus; species Geminicoccus sp. The sequence goes on from NZ_DATAGQ010000151.1 coordinate 30,146, forward strand.
CCGCGATCATGCAAGCACTCCTGGTCCAGCCCGATGCGACGCCTGGCCGGCCGGTGGCCGACGTGCGCCGCGCGCTCGATCTGACGGAGCGGATCTTGGACCAGTCCTTCGGCTTGGTCGGCCGCGACAGGTCCTGGTACGGCAGCGTTGGCCTCATCATGGCCAGCCTGCGGCGCGAGCTGGTAGGGATCGACCGCCGCTTAAGCTCGCTGCAGGACCGGAACCTGCCGGCAGAACAGCGGGCAACGCTGTCCAGGGAACTGCATGTGGTCGTTGCCGGTCTCTTGCTGGGGCGCGACCTGGACGGCGACGGGCGGGTCGATCCACGCCGGGACGTCGCCGGTTTGCTGCAGTTGCGCGACACGCTAGGCTACGCGACGGTGACTGACGGCGAGGATTGGAACTGCCGGGCCCTGCCGCCGTCTCTGGAGAGTGTCCTGGCCGATTATCGCCAGGAGATGCTGTGGTGTGATACACCGGCAACGGCGGAGGCGACGCCGCAGTCGTGACCGTAGGTCCGTCCGCAGCTCGATCCTGGTGAACCGTTGCCGGAAGCTTGGAGAACGACGATCCGCCTGGTGATTGGCAGTCGCAACTCGTCCCCTTGGTCGCTCGCGACCTGGCTGGCGATGCGGGTGTTCGACGTGCCGTTCGAAGACGTGCTGGTACCGCTGGACCGCCCGGAGACGGAAGGTCTGCTGCAGCGCTTCTCGCCTTCCGGGCGGCTGCCCGTGCTGGTCGACGGGAAGGTCACGATCTGGGAATCGCTGGCGATCCTGGAATATCTGGCGGAGCACCATCCGCAGATGTGGCCGGACGATCCCGCGGCGCGGGCACTGGCGCGTTCGGTCGCCACCGAGATCCATGGCGGGTTCACGGCGCTGGGCACCTTCTTGCCGATGGACATGATCGCGCGGTTCGCGCCGCCTGGCCGGCTGCTGCGCGCCGTCGCCATGGACGTAAAGCGGATCCGGCGCATCTGGACCGAGTTGCGCGGCACCTACGGGAAAACGGGCGGCGGGCCGTTCCTGTTCGGCAGGTTCACGATCGCGGACGCCATGTGTGCCCCGCTCGTCAGCCGCTTTGTGACCTATGCGCTGCCCCAGGATCCGCTCGTCGCGGCCTATGTCGAGGCGGTGATGGGACTGCCCGCCATGCGCGAATGGGTGGCAGAGGCCGGCTCAGAAGTCGCCGCCTTCGCCCGCGTGCCGACTCCCCCGTTCCACCGCACGGCGGCCGAGGCGCCGGTCCTGATCGAGGAGGATGCGCCGCCAGCACCCCGCGCCGCCGGTCTCCTGGGCCTGGACCGTCCTCAGCTCGAGGAAGTGCCGCAGCTTGCACCGGGCCCTGCTCCCGTCGCGGCCGCGAAGACCATGCCGGCACCTGCAACGGCCCTGGAAGCGAGCCCGGCCGGGAAGGCCGAAGCGCCCCAGGCCGCCGCCGCGACGGCGGCACCCCCGGCCATTCCGCCCGCGGCCCGGCCACAGCTCGACAAGGTCGACCGGCCTGCCATCGCTTATCTCGACGAGCCTCCCCGGCCGGCTGCGCGCGAGAACGCGACGGTCGAACGCACGGGACCAGCCTTGCCGCCTTCCGCCGCGGCCAGGGTTCCATCCGTCACCAGCGTGCCGCCGATCGGCTATCTGGACGAGCCGGCCACGCCACGTCGGGCACCGTCGCCAGGTGCGGTGCCGACTGGGCAGGACGAGGAGCGGCCTCAGCCGGAGCGAGCGGCACCTGCGCCCATCCCTGCCGTGACCGGCGCGCGCCCCGCCAGAACGTCCTCGCCCGAGCCGGGCCGGTCTCTTCCCGCGCCGGCGACCGGGCATCCACTGACCGTCCCGCCACGCGAGCCGCGTTTGTCCGCCCCGGCCCAGGTCCCGCCACCGCGCGCCGTGCCACCGGTCCGGCCTCCGGCGCAGCGCCCGTCGGTCGGGTCGCCACCTGCCACGCCGCCGCCGGCAACGACGCCGGCGCGACCCATGGCCAGCTCCGACCTGCCCCCGATGGTCAGACTCCGCCGGCCGGGGACCGCCGGGATGGACGATCCGGGCCTGCTGTCGAACCGGTTCGCGCGCGCCATCGCTGGCAACCGGCCGAGCGAATCCGGCGTGCCGGAAAGCCCGCCGGTCCGCCGTCCGAGCGCCGGAACCAGGCCGCCTGCGGCACAGAAGGACCCAGCAACGCCCGCCGACCCCGCTGCAGATCCAGGGTCCGTCGGGCCGGCCAGGCCTGCTCCCGTCCCGGAACCGCCAGCCGGACCGAGGACGATCCGTCCCTCCTCGATCAAGCCGATCGGGTTTTCGGGTCAGCGCCGGCGCTGACCGCAGCTCGCTGCCGGTCCGCAGGACCAGCCAGGCGCCGCGGCAGGAAAGCGTCCCGTCCTTCAGAAACCCCTCGCGCCCGGCCTTCGGGACCGGTCGACTTGCCAAGCCAGGCAGCGACCTCGCAGCGGGTGCCCCTAGGCCGACGATGGCGGTGGAGCCACGGGAGCGGCCTTGATCGACCCTGTCGGTGCACAGGCAGACAACTGATCCTGCCCTCCGGGCCAGAACATGCTCCCGTCCTCAACGTCCACCTGATCGGGGTCATGGTGGCTTGCACAGGCCCGTGCCGGCAAACGGGGCCTACGTCACGCCGCCACGCAAGCGCCAAGACGCTTGCTGGCCAAGCCAGGCCCGCAGCTGGCTGCGGGCGTCCGGCGGATGCCATTTGTGGCCGAACCCGCGCTCGTCTCGCTGCCCCTTCCGTTCCCTGACCCGCCGGTCCCGGCCAGGGATCCGTGCGGTACCGCCCTCGAACGACCACCGTCATTCGTTCGCGGACAGCACCCTGCAACAGGAAGCAGGCCTAGCGATCATGGCAGGAAGCGACCCAGGCGCTTTCGGCAGACGGCACTCCCGGAGCCGCGAGCGCCGCGCTCCTGGTCCAGCGGCTTCTCTCGCCCGCGTAGCGCGGGCGGTGGGAGCGGACAAGGGCGGGGGTTCGAGCCATGCCGTTCCCGACATGGGTGAAAGAGCGGCCAATCCATGTTCGCCACCAGGTGCCCGCGATACAAGGCGGATGGCTTCCCCTTGGCCTGCGCCGCCGCGCCACGCCGCCGCGGCCGCGCCGGGGCGACGTCTCCTGCCCCTCGCGGGCTTGATCGGTCCGGCGCCGATACCGACATCAGCCGGGTTCGTCCGTCCGTTGCTGGCCGGCCAGCCGGAGCAGGCTCTTCCCCGGCATGGCTCGTGGCACTAGGTTGCGCCCGGTCACGAGCCCGACGTCCGTTCCTTTCCATGGAAGCCGCATGTCCCCGACCCTGCCCGAAGAGGCGACTTCGACCAGCAGCGACGAGCCGGTCCGCACCGACATGATCGTCATCGGTGCGGGCCCGACCGGCCTGTTCACCGTGTTCGAGGCCGGCCTTTTAGGCCTGCGCTGCCATCTGGTCGACAACCTGGACAAGCCGGGCGGGCAGTGCGCGGAGCTCTACCCGGACAAGCCGATCTACGACATTCCGGCCCTGCCCCGCTGCACCGGCCAGGAGCTGACCGACAATCTGTTGGAGCAGGCGCGTCCCTTTGCGCCGGAGTTCCATCTGAACCAGCAGGCCGAGCGCCTGACGCGGCTGGACGACGGCCACTGGCAGCTGGTCACCTCGATCGGCACCGTGCTGGAAGCGCCGGTCATCGTGGTGGCGGCGGGTGCCGGCAGCTTCGTGCCGCGCCGCCTGCCGCTGCCGGAGGCCGAGGGCTTCGAGGGCACCAGCCTCCATTACGCCGTCCGCAAGATGGAGCATTTCCGCGACCGCCGCCTGCTGGTGGCCGGCGGCGGCGACTCCGCGCTGGACTGGCTCTTGAACCTCCAGCCGATCGCCCGCTCGGCAGCACTCGTGCATCGCCGTGACGAATTCCGCGCCGCCCCCGATTCGGTCGAGAAGATGCGGGCGCTGGTTGCGGCCGGGCAGGTCGGCCTGCATTTCGGGCAGATCGCCAAGCTGCACGGCAGCGACGGGCGCCTGGAAGCCGTGACGCTCGGCAAGACGGGCGGCGGCGAGGAAACCGTCGAGTGCGACACGGTGCTGGCCTTCTTCGGGCTGAAGATGGAGTTGGGGCCGCTGGCCAGCTGGGGACTCAACCTCGAGCGCAACCTGATCAAGGTCGACACCGAGGCGTTCGAGACCTCGCAGCCCGGCATCTTCGCGATCGGCGACATCTGCACCTATCCCGGCAAGCTGAAGCTGATCCTGTCGGGCTTCCATGAGGCGGCCCTGATGTGCCAGAAGGCGCACAAGTACTGCCGGCCGGAGCAGAAGCTCGTGTTCCGCTACACGACATCTTCGACGGAACTGCACAAACGCCTGGGCGTGGCCGACTGACGTCGCCGTTTGTCGCCCATCGACCACCACCGAACATGGATCGCCGCGCATGGCCGAATTGATCGTCATCGACCGCGAAGGAGTCGAGCACAGCATCACCGCGACCACCGGCTGGTCGGTGATGGAGATCGTGCGCGAAGCCGACCTCCCGATCGAAGCGGCCTGCGGCGGCTGCTGCGCCTGTGCCACCTGCCATGTCTACGTGTCCGGCGACTGGCTTTCCCGCCTGCCCGAAGTCGGCAAGGACGAGAGCAACATGCTGGACGAGGCGTTCCAGGTCCAGGACAACTCCCGGCTGTCCTGCCAGATCAAGTTCACCGAGGAACTGGACGGCCTGACCGTCACCCTCGCCCCGGAATTCTGAGCTAGACCGCGTTCGGGGCCGGCCCGCACAGCCAGTCGGCCACGACCTCGATCTGGTCCCGCTCGCCCAAGGATGGGGCGTGCCCGCAGTCGAGCAGGGTGACCAGCTCGGCCCGCGGTCCGCGATGGGTCATCTCCTGGGCGACTGACGTGGGCAGGAGCGCGCTTTCCGCACCGCGCAGCAGGAGGGTCGGGCAGGCGATCGCGTCGTAGCGCGGCCACAGGTCGATATCGGCCGCTTCCGTCTGCGTGAACGGCAGCTTGATTGCCGGGTCGTAATGCATCCGCCAGTCATGGCCGACCTTGCGTGCCGACCAGCGGGCAAGGTCCCGCCACCAGCCATCGTCCAGATGCCGCCCGAACCCGGCATGGATCGTGCGCAGATGCCGCTCGACCGCCTCCAGGTCGGGAAAGCGCAGGTCCAGCCCCAGATAGGCGCCGATCGGCGCCAACGCCTCCTTCGGCACGAACGCGCCGATGTCGTTCAGCACCAGCCGGCGGATCGGGCCGTCGACGCTGCCGGCGATCTCCATCCCGATCAGCCCGCCCATCGAGGTGCCGAGCCAGTCCACCGAGGACAGGCCCAGCATGCCGAGCCAAGTACGCAGGCAGTCCGCATAGACCGGCACCACGTAGTGCGCCGGATTGGAGAGCCAGGAGCTGCCGCCACGGCCAGGTACGTCGACTGCCAGCACCCTTGCACCGCGCAGGGCCAGTTCCGTCGCGATCCGGTCGAAGTCGTGGGCGTTGCGGGTGAGGCCATGGACACAGACGATCACCTGACCGGCGGCATGGTCGCTATGCTCCAGCCAGTGCAGCTCGATCGTGCCGTCGTCCGGCGTCTGCAAGGTGCATCGTTCGCTTCGCATGAAGCGCAGCATCGGGCGGCCGCCCGTGCCGGTCAACGGATCACGGAGCCGCCGCCTGTTCCAGTGAATCGGTTGCATGCGGCGGTTGATGATCTGGCCGTGATCGGCCACTTGAAGTGGACGTGCTGCTGGAGATCCGCTTGTCCATCGACCTGCCGCCCAGTCCGCGCCATGCGCTGCGCCAATTCTACACCACCGGTCCCGCCCCCTGCCCCTATCTGGAAGGCCGGACGGAGCGGCGGATCTACACGCTCCTGCGCCGCCACCCGCAGGAACAGGAGATCTTCGACCGGCTCAGCGAAAGCGGGTTCCGGCGCAGCCAGAACCTGATGTACCGGCCGGCCTGCCCCGGCTGCAACGCCTGCGTCCCCGTCCGCATCCCCGTCGACCGGTTCGTGCCGACCCGCAACGAGCGCAAGGTCCTCAAGCACAACGCCGACCTCACGATGCAGCCGGCTGCCGCGGTTGCGACCACCGAGCACTGGGAGCTGTTCCGCCGCTATCTCGGCGCGCGGCACGGCGATGGCGGCATGGCGGCCATGACCCGTGCCGATTTCGAGGCTATGGTGAGCGACTGGACGGTGGCCTCCCTGCTGATGGAGGGCCGCGACCCGTCGGGTCGCCTGCTGGCCGTCAGCCTCACCGATCGCCTCGCCTCGGGCTATTCCGGCGTCTACAAGTTCTTCGAGCCGACCGAGACCAGGCGCAGTCTCGGCACCTGGACGATCCTCCAGCTTGTGGAACAGGCGCGCCTGGATGGTCTGGCTTATGTCTATCTCGGCTACTGGATCGCCGGCAGCGAGAAGATGGACTACAAGGTCAGGTTCCGGCCGATCGAGCAGCTGACGGCCGAAGGCTGGGCGGACCTGCCCGAGCCATCGGCCGGCGGCACCGGACCGACCGACTGACCATGACAGGGAGCGCAGCATGACGGACCGGTTCAAGGCGATCGTCCTGGACCAGGCGGACGGCAAGACGACGGCACGCCTGGCCGAACTTGCCGAGAGCGACCTCATGCCGGGCAACGTCACCGTGGATGTCGCCTGGTCGACCCTGAACTACAAGGACGCGCTGGCGACCACCGGCAGCGCGCCGATCGTGCGCAGCTTTCCGTTCGTGCCGGGCATCGACTTTGCCGGCACCGTCCGCTCCTCCGGGGATGAGCGCTACCGGCCAGGCGACGAGGTCGTGCTGACCGGCTGGGGCGTCGGCGAACGCCATTTCGGCGGGCTTGCCCAGCGCGCACGCGTGTCGGCGGACTGGCTGGTGCCGATGCCGGATGGACTGACGTCGCGGACGGCCATGACGATCGGCACCGCAGGCTTCACGGCAGCGCTCTGCGTGCTGGAACTGGAGCGGCAGGGGGTGACGCCACATTCCGGCGAGGTGGTGGTCACCGGTGCCGCTGGGGGCGTCGGCAGCGTCGCCGTGGCGATGCTGGCCGCGGCCGGGTTCCGCGTCGTGGCCTCAACGGGCAAGACGACCGAGGCCGACTGGCTGCACGGCCTGGGCGCTGCCGACGTGATCGACCGGCGCCTGTTCCTCACGCCTGGCAAGGGACCGCTCGACAAGGCGCGCTTTGCCGGTGCCGTCGATACGGTAGGTGGCGCTACCCTGGCGGGGCTGTTGCGGACGATGTCGGCCGGAAGCACGGTGACGGCGGTCGGCAATGCCGGCGGGGCCGAGCTGTCGACCACGGTGTTCCCGTTCATCCTCCGGGGCGTGCGGCTGTGCGGGGTGGACTCGGTGCAGGTGCCGTTCGAGCCGCGCCAACAGGCTTGGCGGCGCCTGGCCAGGGACCTCGGCCCCGACAGCCTGGCCGCGATCACCAGCACGATCGGGCTGGCCGACGTCCCGGCCGCGGCGGCGGGCTTCCTGCAGGGCGCCGTGAAAGGCCGGATCGTGGTGGACACGCAGGGCTAGCGGACCGGCCCGCCAGCCCGCCCCGGCCATTCCACATGCACGAGCGGGCTTCCGCAGACCGGCCGCCCGTGCTACGTGCCGCCGCCGCGGACCAACGTCTTGACGGTGGCCCATGCCGCTTTGGCGGACAGCCGTCCGAGCCGTGGCCTTCAACGATCAATAACCGCGATCGATCCCGACCTTGCCGAACATCATGGTCCTGAACGGGCCGAACCTGAACATGCTGGGCTTGCGCCAGCCGGACATCTATGGCCGGACGACGCTCGCCGACGTTCATGCGATGGTGGAGAACGAGGCGCTGGCCCTGGGCTGCAGCGTGGACTTCCGGCAGAGCAACCATGAAGGCGTGCTCATCGACTGGATCCATGAGGCGCGCACGCGGGCCGATGCGATCGTGATCAATCCCGGTGGGCTGACCCACACCTCGGTGGCACTCATGGATGCGCTGTCGGCGGCGGAAAAGCCGGTCGTGGAGATCCACCTCTCCAACGTCCACCGCCGTGAGCCGTTTCGGCACCACTCCTACGTGTCGCTCGTTGCTACCGGCGTGATCTGCGGTTTCGGTGCCCATGGCTATGTCCTGGCGCTGCGTGCGGCTCACGACCTTTTGTCCCGTTCCCCTGCCGTTGCTCGAGATCAATGATGGCCAAGCTCGACGTCGAAACGAACTTCATCGAGAAGCTGGCGGAACTCCTCCAGCGTACCGGCCTGACCGAGATCGAGATCAACCAGGGCACCACGCGGATCCGCGTGGCCCGGCAGATCCAGATGGCGCCCATGGACGTCACGGCGCCCGTCTACCTGCAGGCACCCCAGGTCCCGCCGGCGGGACCCGCCGCCGCGGAGCCGGCGCCCGGGCCGGATGCCTCCCATCCCGGCATCGTCAAGTCGCCGATGGTCGGCACCGTCTATCTGGCGCCGGAGCCAGGCATGCCGCCCTATGCGGGAGTCGGCTCGGAGGTGAAGGAAGGGCAGACGCTGCTGATCATCGAGGCGATGAAGGTCATGAACGCGATCCGGGCGCCCAAGGCCGGGCGGGTCTTGCGGGTGTTCGTCGAGAACGCGGCACCCGTGGAATTCGGTGAACCACTCCTCGTCCTGGAGTGACCGGATTGTTCAAGAAGATCCTGATCGCCAACCGAGGCGAGATCGCCGTCCGGGTGCTCCGCGCCTGCCGCGAGATGGGCATCCAGACCGTGGCGGTGCATTCCACCGCCGATGCCTCGGCCATGCATGTGCGCTTTGCCGACGAGAGCGTGTGCATCGGGCCGCCCCAGGTCGCCGACAGCTACTTGAACAAGCTGTCCATCCTGGCCGCGGCCGAGATCACCGGGGCCGAGGCGATCCATCCCGGCTACGGCTTCCTCTCCGAGAACGCCGATTTCTGCCAGATGGTGGAGGAGCACGGCTTCGCCTTCATCGGTCCCACGCCCGAGCATATCCGGCTGATGGGCGACAAGATCGTCGCGAAGGACACGGCCAGGCGCCTGGGAATCCCCTGCGTGCCCGGCACCGATGGCCCGGTCGGCTCGGAAGAAGAGGCCTTCGCGGCGGCCGAAGAGATCGGCTGGCCCGTACTGATCAAGGCGGTGTCCGGCGGCGGCGGGCGCGGCATGACCGTCGTGCGCGACCGCGATCAGCTCCTGGACGCGCTCAGCATGGCGCGCGGCGAGGCCAAGGCCGGCTTCGGCGACGACCGGGTCTATATCGAGAAGTACCTGGCGGCCCCCCGCCATATCGAGGTGCAGGTTCTCTGCGACACCCACGGCCAGGTGCTCCATCTGGGCGAGCGCGACTGCTCCTTGCAGCGGCGCCACCAGAAGGTAGTGGAGGAAGCGCCCTCGCCGGTGCTGGATGCGGCGGACCGCGAGAAGCTCGGTGCGCTGGTCGCCAAGGCCATGGCAAAATTCGGCTATCGCGGTGCCGGGACGCTGGAATTCCTTTACGAGGACGGCCAGTTCTATTTCATCGAGATGAACACCCGCCTGCAGGTGGAGCATCCGGTGACGGAAGCCGTGACCCGCATCGACCTTGTGCGCGAGCAGATCCGGGTGGCGGCCGGCGAGAAGCTGGCCTTCTCTCAGGAGGACGTGGTCCTGTCCGGCCATGCGATCGAGTGCCGGATCACGGCGGAGAACCCGAAGACGCTGGCGCCGTCGCCAGGTCGGGTGACCGGCTACCATGCACCGGGCGGCCCGGGCGTGCGCATGGATTCGGCCCTCTACGCCGGCTACACGATCCCCCCCTACTACGACAGCCTGATCGCCAAGCTGATCGTCCACGACGTGGACCGGCCCACCTGCCTGCGCCGCCTCGAGCGCGCGCTCGCGGAATGCGTGATCGAGGGCGTGGACACCAACCTTCCGCTCCTGCGTGCCGTTCTCGGTACCAGTGCCTTCAAGGCCGGCCAGTACGATACCGGATGGCTCGGCAAGTTCATCGCCGACTGGGAGCCCCCGGTCGTCTGATGCGCAAGCCGGTGGCGATCGAAGACGACGACGAACGGACGATCACCCCGGAAATGCTGCTGACCGCCTACCGGTTCGGGGTGTTCCCGATGGCGGAAGCGGGCGACGACGAGACGATCTACTGGATCGACCCGAAGCATCGCGGGATCATCCCGCTTGACCGGTTCCACGTGCCCAAGCGCCTGGCCCGGACGCTCCGGGCCGGCCGCTTCCAGATGACGGCCGACCGGGCATTCGCTCAGGTCATCCGTGCCTGCGCCGACCAGACGCCGACCCGTCCCAGCACATGGCTGAACGAGCAGCTGATCGGCCTCTACGTGGAGTTGCACCGGCGCGGCCACGCCCACAGCGTGGAAACTTGGCTGGACGGCGAACTGGTGGGCGGGCTGTACGGCGTGTCGCTGGGGGCGGCCTTTTTCGGCGAGAGCATGTTCAGCCGGGCGACCGACGCCTCCAAGGCCGCCCTGGTCGATCTGGTGGCCCGCCTGCACAAGGGCGGCTACGTGCTGCTCGACACCCAGTTCGTGACGAGCCACCTCAGCCGGTTCGGCGCGATCGAGATCGAGCAGGAAGAATACCGGCGGCGCCTGCAATATGCGCTGACCCTGCCTTCCCTCTTCCCGGTCGAGGAAGTTCAGCCCGGATCCGGCAGTACGTCCGGCGTCACTTCGTCCGGCCCCGCGAGCGGATCGGCGCAGCCGGTCAGCCAGACATCGTAGACCGGGTGCTCCAGCGCGTGCAGTGATGGGCTGGACGCATACACCCAGCCCGAGAAGATGCGATCCCGACGGTCCTGGTCGAGGTCGTCGATCTCGATGAAGGCGGCAGCCTCCGGAGTCTCCGTCGGCGGCGAGGTGAAGCAGGCCTTCAGCGTGATCAGCAGCGTGTTGAAGCGGACCGGCTGGTCCAGCGTCACCTCGATCCGCGCGACCCGGGCCGTGACCTTGTCCAGCCCCTGCATCTCCGCCTTGTTGTTCGGCACGGTAGGCCCGTCGGCCAGCGCCGGCAGGACTGCAAGGCAGCCGCCCAGGGCCAGGACCGTCAGGCAGGCAGGCCGCCTCAATGTCGACATCATGGAGTGGAGAAGATGTCGTCGGCCGGCTTCTGCTCGCCGCCGGCGGCACCGGACGCAGCACCGCCACCCGATCCGCCCTGTGCGCTGCCACCCTGGCTGAAGATGTAGCGGCCGATCAGGTCCTCGATGCTGATCGAGGACTGCGTCAGCGTGATTACGCCGCCCGGCCCGAGCTCCTTCTCGTCGCCCCCCGGCACGATCGACAGATACTTGCCGCCGATCAGGCTGGCGCTGGCCACGGAGGCGGAACTGTCGGAGGGCAGCTTGATGTCGTTCTGCACGGAGAAACGGACCTCGGCGCGGAAGGTCTGCGGGTCCAGCGTCTTGGCCGTGACCGTACCGATCTTGACGCCGCTGATCCGGGCGTCCGCGCCCACCTCGATGCCATCCGCGCGGTCGAACCGGGCGATCAACTCATAGCCGTTCGGGCTGCCCAGGTTGCTGCGCCCATAGGCCCAGACCAGGAAGCCACAGGCGACCAGGAGCACCAGGGCGCCGAGCACGGTCTCGACGATAGAGCGGGCCATGCAGTTCGTTCTCCGGCATCTCTTCGAACAATCAATGCGGTCAGGTAGCGCCTTGGGGCCGAACCCTCAACCTCGGCGGCTCAACTGGCCGCCGGCTTCTCGTCCAGTCCCAGCACGGCGCGCGCGAACGATTCCGCCTCGAAAGGCTTCAGATCCTCGATCGCCTCGCCCACGCCCAGCGCATGGATCGGCAGGTGGAACCGTTCCGCGAGCGACACGACCACCCCGCCCTTGGCCGTTCCGTCCAGCTTGGTCACGACCAGGCCGCTCACGTCCACGATCTCCTTGAACACCTCGACCTGCCGGTGCGCGTTCTGCCCGGTCGTGCCGTCCAGCACCAGCACGGTGTCGTGCGGGGCGGACGGGTCGACCTTCTTGATCACCCGGATGATCTTCTTCAACTCGTCCATGAGCGCCGCCTTGTTGTGCAGCCGCCCGGCCGTGTCGATCATCAGAATGTCGGCGCCCTGCGCCTTCGCCTTCTCCAGGGCGGAATAGGCCAGCGCCGCCGGGTCGGAGCCTTGCGTTGCCGCCAGCACCGGCACGCCGTTGCGCTCGCCCCAGACCTGCAGCTGCTCCACGGCCGCGGCCCGGAACGTGTCGCAGGCGGCCAGCACCACCTTCAGCCCGGCATCGGTCGCCATCTTGGCGAGCTTGCCGATGGTCGTGGTCTTGCCGGTCCCGTTCACGCCGCACACCAGGATGACCTGCGGGATGACGTCGCGGGACGGGATTGGCCTGGCATAGGGCTTGAGGATTCGCCCGACCTCGGCCGCCAGCACCTGGCGGACCTCCTGGTCGGTCACGTCCCGGCCCCAGCGCTCCTTCTTCAGGTGCGCGACGAGGCGCGCGGAGGTGTCGACGCCCATGTCGGCCACGATGAGCGCTTCCTCCAGCTCGTCCAGCATCTCCTGGTCGAGCTTCTTCTTCACGAAGATGGCGGAAATCGATCCGGTGAGCTGGCCCGAGGTCTTGGATAGACCGGACTTCAGGCGCTGCCACCAGCTGGTGGGTTCGGTGGTCATTCTACGAGCGCCTGAACGATGGCGAGCACTTCGTCCATGATGGAATCGGGTACCTTTTCGTGAAACCGGCCACTGCGTGCCTTCATGTCGATGGTCCGGAGCTCGTGGCACAGGATCATGCCGGCCGTGGCCGTCCCGGCCCCCATCAACGTGACCGTCCAACCGCCAGCGCGGGCAAAGCTGGCGCCCGTCGTGCTGATAGGGCAGACAAGCGGCTTTCCCATCAAGTTGAAAGCTCTGGGAGAAACGATGAGGGCATAGTGAGCGCCACGAAGCTCGCGGCCGGCGGCAGGGCTGAAATCGAGGTGCCAGATATCGCCTCGATCCACTACCAGTATTCCTTGCCTGCCGGCGGCATCTCCGACCAGGCCTTCTCCTCGTCGGTAAACGGAGCATTCAGGTCGCACTTGGCCATGAGCTCTTCGACCGTATATCGCCGCTTCCGTGTCGCCGGCCGTACCTCCAGGACGCCGTCATTGACGTGAAGGCTGACCGGGGCGTTCACATCCAGGCCGAGGCTCTTGAGGATCGGCCTGGGGATGGCGAGCATCACGGAACCGCCAACGGCACGCAGGTGTGTCTCGAGCATGGGCAGCCTCCATCATGTTTTACATATATAAAACATGGATGGGCAATCTTCAATGGTCCGTGGCGCTGCCCTAGGCCGCCCGCTCGCCCACCAGCACGCCACCCTCCACGCCGGCGATCCGGACGTCCACGAGCGTGCCGGGCTGGGGATCGTCGTTCGCCGCGAGCTTGACCGGCGCGAAGTGCCTAGTGTGCCCGGCCCCGCCGCGTTCCACCAGCAGCTCCCGCACCCGCCCCTGCTCGCTCGCGAAGAAGCGCGCCACCGCCGCGGCACCCTCGGCCCGCAGGATGGCCGCCCGCTCCTTGCGCAGCATCGGGTCGACCTGGGGCATCCGCGCGGCCGGCGTGTTCTGGCGCGGGCTGTAGGGAAACACGTGCAGCCAGGTGAGCCCGGCCTCCTCGACGATCCGCCGCGTGTTCTCGAACATGCCGTCGGTCTCGGTGGGGAAGCCCGCGATGATGTCGGCGCCGAACACCAGGTCCGGGCGCAGGCTGCGCAGCCGGTGGGTGAGCGCCAGCACGTCCTCGCGGGAATGGCGCCGCTTCATCCGTTTCAGCGTCAGCGTGTCGCCCGCCTGGAGCGACAGGTGCAGATGCGGCATCAGCCGCGGCTCGCCCGCGATCAGCTCCAGCAGGTCGTCGTCCATCTCCGCCGGGTCGATCGAGGACAGGCGCAGCCGCGGCAGCTCCGGCACCGCCCGCAGCACGGCCTTCATCAGTCCGCCCAGCGTCGGCGCGTCCTCCAGGTCCTTGCCATAGGAGGTGATGTCCACCCCGGTCACCACGACCTCGCGATAGCCCTGCCCGGCCAGCAGCCGGGTCTGCGCCACCACGTCCGCCACCGGCACCGAGCGCGAGGGGCCGCGGCCGAAGGGAATGATGCAGAAGGTGCAGCGATGGTCGCAGCCGTTTTGGACCTGCAGGAAGGCGCGCGACCGGCCGTCGAAGCCCGGCACGAGGTGCCCGGCCATCGCCTTGACCGCCATGATGTCGCCGACCTTCGCCCGCTCCGGTCCGTCGCCGGCCAAGTTCGTCCATGTGAGCGGCTTCAGCTTTTCCTCGTTGCCGATCACATGGTCGACCTCTTCCATCGCCGTCCATCTGGCAGGATCGACCTGGACCGCGCAGCCGGTCACCACGATCTTCCTGCCGGGATGGGTCCGCCTGGCCTTGCGCACCGCCTGGCGGACCTGCCGCTCGGCTTCGGCCGTCACGGTGCAGGAATGGACGATCACCAGCTCGTCCAGGCCGGCGTCCTCGGCGTGACGGCGCATCACCTCGGACTCGAAGCTGTTCAGCCGGCAGCCGAAGGTCAGGACATCGATCTCGCTCATGATGCGGAGGGTGCCATCTCGCTGCTGATCACGCCGCGATAGGCAAGCGAGGCAGGCCCGGTCATCACGACGCCGTTCATCCCGTCCCACTCAAGCTGGAGTTCGCCGCCGTCGAGCTGGAATCTGACCCGGCCGTCCACCAGCCCCTTCTTCACCAGCGCCACCATGGCGGCGCAGGCACCGCTGCCGCAGGCCAGGGTCAGGCCGACGCCCCGCTCGAACACGCGCAGGCGGGCCGATGAGCGGTCGAGCACCTGGACGAAGCCGATATTGGCCCGCTCGGGGAACATCGCGTGCCGCTCGAGCGTCGGGCCCATGCCGGCGACATCGATGCTCTCCAGGTGGTCCACCACGAACACCGCATGGGGATTGCCCATGTTGACCGCGAACGGCCGGGGCAGGCCCGCGATGTCCAGGGGCACGTCCTCGGCCGCGCAATCATGCGCCAGGGGGATCTGGTCCCAGGCCAGTTTCGGCGCGCCCATGTCCACCGACCAGCCCATGCCGTCCCGCACGGCACGCAGGATGCCGCGCGCGGTGCGCAGGCCGATCTCGTTCTTGCCGGTTTCCTCGTGGATCATCCGGGCCACGCAGCGCGTGGCATTGCCGCAGGCCCCGGACTCGCTGCCGTCGGCATTGAAGAAGCGCACATGCGCGTCGAGTTCCGGGTCCTCGTCGACCACGACGAGCTGGTCGAAGCCGATGCCGCGATGGCGGTCGGCGATCTGGCTGATCCAGGCAGGATCGATGGGACCCGGCATCTGACGCTCGTCCAGCAGGACGAAGTCGTTGCCGAGCCCATGCATCTTCGTGAAGGGCACCGTAGTCATGGTCGGGCCTGATCGCAGACTAATGTTGGCTTCGCAATCACGGAACCGCCGTTTCCTTGACAATTGGATGGCGCGGTGCTCAAGAGAGCCGCGCTTCGCGGGTCCATCTCGCGGAGGCGGTTTTCTATACGCTGACGCGTTCCTTGAATCTACCCGTGGCGACAACCCACCTGTGGATCGGGACGCTCGGAACGACCGGGACCATGTTCGAGAACCTTACCACCCGCCTCGGTGGCGTGTTCGACCGGCTGCGCCGGCGAGGAGCGCTGTCCGAGGCCGATGTCGGCGAAGCGCTGCGCGAGATCCGCGTGGCGTTGCTGGAGGCCGACGTCGCGCTGCCGGTGGTGAAGGACTTCGTCGCCGGCATCAAGGAACGCGCGATCGGCCAGGAGGTGATCCGCTCGATCACGCCCGGCCAGCAGATCGTCAAGATCGTCCATGACCGGCTGATCGAGCTGTTGGGCGGCTCGGAGCAGGTCGGGCTCGATCTTGGCTCGCCACCCTCGGTCATCCTGATGTGCGGCCTGCAGGGCTCGGGCAAGACGACCACGTCCGGCAAGCTGGCGCTGCGGCTCAAGAACCGCGAGCGCAAGAAGGTGCTCCTGGCCTCGCTCGACGTGCAGCGCCCGGCTGCGCAAAAGCAGCTGGAAGTGCTGGCGCAGCAGACCGGCGTCGGCAGCCTGCCGATCGTGGCCGGCCAGAAGCCCGTCGAGATCACCGAGCGCGCCATGGCTACGGCCAGGCGCGAGGGCTACGACGTCCTCATCCTGGACACGGCCGGTCGTCTGCAGATCGACGACCAGCTCATGGACGAGCTGGCCGAGGTGAAACTCCTGGCCGAGCCGCAGGAAACCCTGCTGGTGGCCGATGGGCTGACCGGCCAGACCGCGGTCGACGTCGCCAAGACCTTCGCCGACGAGATCGGCATCGACGGCATCGTCCTCACCCGCATGGACGGCGATGCCCGCGGCGGTGCGGCGCTTTCGATGCGGCACATCACCGGCAAGCCCATCAAGTTCGTGGGCGTCGGCGAGAAGCTGGACGCGCTCGAAGCCTTCATCGCCGAGCGGGTCGCCGGCCGCATCCTCGACATGGGCGACGTGGTCAGCCTGGTCGAGAAGGCGGTCGAGAACATCGACCGCGACGAGGCCGAGAAGCTCGCCAAGAAGGTCCAGAAGGGCAGGTTCGACCTGTCCGACTACCGCTCGCAGCTCGTGCAGATGAAGAAGATGGGCGGCATGCAGGGCATGCTCGCTTCGCTGCCTGGCGTGCAGAAGATCAAGAAGCAGCTGGAAGACAAGAACGTCGACGAGCGCGTCTTCGTTCGCCACACCGCGATCATCGACAGTATGACGCCGCTCGAGCGCCGGGACCCGGACAAGCTCAACGCGTCGCGCAAGCGTCGCATCGCGAAAGGCTCCGGCACCACGGTGCAGGACATCAACCAGCTCCTGAAGCAGCATCGCCAGATGCAGGACATGATGAAACAGATGAAGAAGATGGGGGGCCTGCAGAACCTGCTGGGCAAGCTCCCCAAGGGCATGATCCCGCAGGGAATGCTGCCCAGGATGTGAGTTCTTCTTCGCTCTGTTTCGTTTCCCGCTCGTTCGAACCTAGGAAGACATTGATGTCGGTGAAGATCCGCCTTGCCCGCGCCGGCGCCAAGAAGCGCCCCTACTACAAGATCGTGGCCGCCAGCAGCCGCTCGCCGCGCGACGGCCGCTTTTTGGAGCGCCTGGGCTCCTATGATCCGATCCGTCCATCCGAGGACCCGAACCGCCTCGTGCTGAACGAGGAGCGGATCAAGCATTGGCTGTCCGTGGGCGCCCTGCCGACCGACCGCGTCGCCCGCTTCCTGGACAAGGCCGGCATCGTGCCGGGTGCCACCGTCCAGCGCGGTACCGGCAAGCGCGCCGAAGAGATCGCCGCGAAGAAGGCCACGGACGCCGAAGCGACCGCCTGAGCCAGTCCGGTTCACAAGCGGTCTGGCTGGCCTGGACAGGGGCCGGAGGTCGATCGCCTCCGGCTTCAAGCGGACCGAAGGCCGACAGGCCCCATGGAGAGTGAGGATCGATGGCCGAGGGTGCCGCCGAGCGCATGGTGTGCGTTGCCGCAGTGGCGACGGCCCATGGCGTGCGCGGTCATCTCAAGCTCAAGACCTTCACCGAGATCCCCGAGAACGCCGCCACCTATGGCCCGGTCTATGACGGGAAGGGCAACCGCCTCTTCCGCATGGACGTGGTGAGCGTGCTCGACAACGGCCTGATCGTGAAGGCCGAAGGGATCACCGACCGCAACGCTGCCGAGCGCCTGCGCGGGACCGCCCTCTTCGTGCCGCGCAGCGTGCTGCCGGCGACCGAGGAGGACGAGTTCTACCATGAGGACCTGATCGGCCTGCGCGCGGAGGACACCGCCGGGCAGCTGATTGGCGAGGTGGTGGGCATCCAGGACTTCGGCGCCGGCGACATCCTGGAGGTGCGGGCACCGGACGGGACGTCCCACGACTTCCCCTTCACCAAGGCGGTGGTCCCGCTCGTCGACCTTGCCGGGCGCAGGGTCGTGATCGACCCGCCGGTGGAGGTGGAGTGATGCCATTCGCCGCCTCGGTCGTCACGATCTTCCCGGAGATGTTCCCGGGCCCGCTCGGCCAGTCCCTGACCGGCAGGGCCCTGGAGCGGGGCGACTGGTCGCTCCAGGCCATCAACCCGCGCAGCTTCACGGCCGATCGCCACCAGTCGGTGGACGACACCCCGTTCGGCGGCGGTGCCGGCATGGTGATGCGTCCGGACGTCATCGCCGCTGCTTTGGATGCGGCAGCGCCTGATGGCGACGAGCGGCCGAGGATCTACCTGACGCCGCGCGGCCGGCGCTTTGTCCAGGCCGATGCCCGCCGTCTGGCCGATGGCCCGGGCGTGGTCCTGCTCTGCGGGCGCTACGAGGGCGTCGACCAGCGCGTGATCGAGAGCCGTGGCCTGGACGAGGTCTCGATCGGCGACTTCGTGCTCTCCGGCGGCGAGCTTGCCGCCTTCCTCGTCCTCGATTCGGTCGTGCGCCTGCTGCCGGGTGTGCTCGGCTCCGCCTCATCATTGGCTGAGGAAAGCTTTGAGGACGGGCTGCTCGAATATCCCCATTATACGCGTCCGGCGGTCTGGGAAGGCCGCTCGGTGCCTGAGATTCTCCTATCCGGCCATCATGGGCGGATAAGGGATTGGCGGCGGGAGCAGGCGAAAGCCGTCACGCTCGCCCGACGCCCCGACCTGATCGGGGCCAAGAACGTCGAACTCCACCTTGAAGGACAGTGATCCATGGACATCATCGCACAGCTCAACAAAGAGCAGATGGACGAAGCTCTCGAAGGCCGCGACCAGCAGGTTCCGGACTTCGGCGCGGGCGACACGCTGCGCGTCAACGTCAAGGTCATCGAGGGCACCCGCGAGCGTGTCCAGGCCTTCGAGGGGGTCTGCATCGCCCGTCGCAATCGCGGCGTGAACAGCGCCTTCACCGTGCGCAAGATCTCCTACGGCGAAGGCGTGGAGCGCGTCTTCCCGCTCTACAGCCCCCGGATCGCGTCGATCGAGGTGGTGCGCCGTGGTAAGGTGCGCCGGGCGAAGCTGTACTACCTGCGTGGTCGTACGGGTAAGGCGGCTCGTATCACCGAGCGCCGCATGGATACGCCGAAGGCCTGATCGGGATCGGGCCGGTACGGGCCGACGGCCGGCAGGCATCAAGTGGCATGGGAGCGTCCGGCGAACCGGACGTCCCGGATCGGGAACGGAAAGATGAGCGGGCCTAAGACCCTCTTCGAGAAGATTTGGGAAAGCCACCTGGTCGACGTCGCGGAGGACGGCACCAGCCTCCTCTACATCGACCGGCACCTCGTCCACGAGGTGACCAGCCCCCAGGCATTCGAGGGTCTCCGCGTCTCCGGCCGTAAGGTGCTTCGGCCGGAAGCGACCCTTGCCGTTCCCGACCACAACGTGCCCACCACGGATCGATCCCAGCCGATCGAGGACACCACCTCGCGCATCCAGGTCGAGACCCTGGAGGAGAACTGCCGCGAGTTCGGCGTGCAGCTCTTCGGCATGCGCGACAAGCGCCAGGGCATCGTCCACGTGATCGGGCCGGAACAGGGCTTCACCCTGCCCGGCACGACCATCGTCTGCGGTGACAGCCACACCTCCACCCATGGTGCCTTCGGCGCCCTGGCGTTCGGCATCGGTACGTCCGAGGTCGAGCATGTGCTGGCGACCCAGACCCTCATCCAGAAGCGTCCGAAGACGATGCGGATTTCGGTGGAGGGCGACCTGCCCTTCGGCGTGACCGCGAAGGACGTGATCCTCGCCATCATCGGCAAGATCGGCACGGCCGGCGGCACCGGCTATGTGGTCGAGTATGCCGGCTCGGTGATCCGCGGCCTGTCGATGGAAGGCCGGATGACCGTGTGCAACATGTCGATCGAGGGCGGTGCCCGCGCCGGCCTGATCGCCCCCGACGAGAAGACCTGGACCTACCTGAAGGGCCGCCCGATGGCGCCCAAGGGAGAGGACTGGGAGAAGGCGGTCGCCTGGTGGCGCACCCTGCCGTCCGACGAGGGTGCCACCTACGACGCCGAGGTCCTGCTCAAGGCCGAGGACATCGAGCCGCAGGTCACCTGGGGCACCTCGCCCCAGGACGTTGTCCCGATCTCCGGCCGGGTGCCGGACCCGAGGAACGCCAAGGACGAAGGCCAGCGCCGCGCCATGGAGCGGGCCCTGGAATATATGGGCCTCTCCGCCGGCATGCCGGTGGAAGAGATCGTCCTGGACAAGATCTTCCTGGGCTCCTGCACCAACGGCCGGATCGAGGACCTGCGCGCCGCCGCCAAGGTCATCGCCGGCAAGAAGATCGCCGCCAACGTCCAGGCCATGGTCGTCCCGGGCTCGGGCCTGGTCCGCTACCAGGCGGAGCAGGAAGGCCTGGACAAGATCTTCAAGGACGCGGGCTTCGAGTGGCGTGAGGCCGGCTGCTCCATGTGCCTCGGAATGAACCCCGACCAGCTCTCCCCCAAGGAGCGCTGTGCGTCGACCAGCAACCGCAACTTCGAGGGCCGCCAGGGCCGGCTCGGCCGCACCCACCTGCTCTCGCCCGAGATGGCTGCCGCTGCCGCCATCACCGGCAAGCTGACCGACGTCCGCAAGCTGGTCGCCTGAGGAAGAACGCCATGGTCCCCTTCACCAAGCTGACCGGCATCGCCGCCCCGCTGCCGATGATCAATGTCGACACCGACATGATCATCCCCAAGCAGTTCCTGAAGACCATCAAGCGGACGGGTCTCGGCAAGAACCTGTTCGACGAGATGCGCTACACCCAGGACGGGCAGGAAGTGCCGGACTTCGTGCTCAACCAGCCGAAGTACCGCCAGGCGCAGATCCTGATCGCCGGCGAGAACTTCGGCTGCGGCTCCTCGCGCGAGCACGCGCCCTGGGCGCTGGCCGATTTCGGCATCCGCTGCGTGATCGCACCGAGCTTCGCCGACATCTTCCACAACAACTGCTTCAAGAACGGCATCCTGCCGATCCGCCTGCCGGCAGAGACGGTGGACGCGCTGCTGGCCGAGGCCCAGAACGCGCAGGATCCGACCTTCACGGTCGACCTGGAGCAGAACCTGATCCTGCGGCCGACCGGCAACGAGCCGATCTCCTTCAAGATCGACCCGCACAACCGCGAATGCCTGCTCGAGGGCTTGGACGATATCGGCCTGACCATGCAGAAGGCCGACAAGATCAAGGCGTTCGTGGCCAGGCAGCAGTCCCAGGCGCCCTGGCTCTACTCCGCCGGTGCGGGCGCCTGAAGCGTCCCGCCTGTCGTCCCCCGGCTTGACCGGGGGATCCACGGTATGAGACCTTGTGCCGTTGGTCCCTCTGCTCGCCGGGAAAGGGTGGCAAGCCTGTGCGCGATTGCACGAACGAACCCAAGAGCGGCAAAACCTCGCGAGACTTCAGGCAGTTAGGTCATCCCCGAACCCAAGCTTGACCGCCTGTTTCGTGGAACGAACCCAAGCCTCTCTTCCCTTCGCAGCACGAACGAACCCGAGAAAGCGACGATGACCACCGGCTCGATCCTCTTCCTTCCTGGCGACGGCATCGGGCCGGAGGTGATGGGCGTCGTCCGGCAGGTCATCGACCACCTGGGCAAGAAGGGCCCGTCCTTCGAGCTGCACGAGGACCTGGTCGGTGGCGCCTCGCTGGACGCCCATGGCGAGCCGATCACCGAGGCGGTGCTGGCCAAGGCGAAGTCGGTCGATGCGATCATGTTCGGGGCGGTCGGCGCCCAGAAATATGACAGCAACCCGTTCCATCTGAAGCCAGAGCAGGCGATCCTGAAGCTGCGAAAGCAGCTTGAGCTGTTTGCGAACCTGCGTCCGGCGATCGTCTTCAACGCCTTGGTGGAAGCTTCCACGCTGAAGCCCGAGCTGGTGCGCGGCCTGGACATCCTGATCCTGCGCGAGCTGACCGGCGGCGTGTATTTTGGTGAACCGCGCGGCATCGAGGACCTCGGCAACGGCCAAAAGCGCGGCGTCGACACCCAGGTCTACACCACGGCCGAGATCGAGCGGATCGCCCGGGTCGGCTTCGAGCTGGCCCGCAAGCGCCAGAACAACGTGACCTCGGTCGAGAAGGCCAACGTCATGCATACGGGCGTCCTGTGGCGCCAGGTGGTGACCGAGCTGCACGCTCGCGAGTACGCTGACGTCCAGCTCTCGCACATGTACGCCGACAACTGCGCCATGCAGCTGATCCGCCGGCCCAAGCAGTTCGACGTGATCGTCACCGACAATCTGTTCGGCGACATCCTGTCGGATGCGGCCGCCATGGCGACGGGCTCGCTCGGCATGCTTCCCTCGGCGGCCCTGGGAGCGCCCGATGCCGCCACCGGCAAGCGCAAGGCCATGTACGAGCCGATCCACGGCTCGGCCCCGGACATCGCCGGGAAGAACATGGCAAATCCGATCGCGGCCTTGATGAGCTTCGCCATGCTCCTCAAGTACAGCTTCGATCGCGATGCCGAGGCCAAGCTGTTGGAAGATTCCATCGCCGACGTGCTGAACGAGGGCTACCGGACGGCGGACATCGCGCAGGACGGCATGACCACGCTCGGCACCACCGAGATGGGCGCGAAGATCCTCACCGCGCTGACCAAGCGCTCGACCTGAATCCGATTTTCATGGGCGTCCCGGGTGCCCTGGCGGGCCGCCCGGATCCTCTGAAAGGAAACGCTCATGGGCTTTAGAATAGCGGTCGCCGGCGCCACGGGTGCCGTGGGCCATGAAATCCTGAACATCCTGGCCGAGCGCGAGTTTCCGGCTGACGAAGTGATTGCGCTGGCCTCGCGCAACTCGGTCGGCAAGGAAGTCAGCTACGGCGACGACGACGTCCTCAAGGTCAAGGCCCTGGACGACTTCGACTTTACCGGGATCGACTTGGCCCTTTTCTCCCCAGGCGGCGCCGTCTCGGCCGTCCATGCCCCGCGCGCCGCGGCGGCGGGCTGCCTGGTCATCGACAACACCAGCCACTTCCGCATGGACGAGGACGTCCCCCTGGTCGTCCCGGAGGTGAACCGCGAGGCGCTGCAGTACGCCCGCAACCGCAACATCATCGCCAACCCCAACTGCTCGACCATCCAGATGGTCATGGCGCTGAAGCCGCTGCACGACCTGGCCACGATCAAGCGGGTCGTGGTCTCGACCTACCAGTCGGTCTCCGGTGCCGGCCAGAAGGGCATGGACGAGCTCTTCGAGCACACCAAGGCCGTCTACATGAACGACCTCGGCAAGAAGCCCACGGTCTTCCAGAAGCCGATCGCCTTCAACGTCATCCCCCAGATCGACAAGTTCATGGAGGATGGTTCCACTAAGGAAGAGTGGAAGATGAAGGTCGAGACCAAGAAGATCCTCGATCCGTCGATCGAGGTGGTCGCGACTTGCGTGCGCGTGCCGGTCTTCATCGGCCATTCCGAGGCCATCAACGTCGAGTTCGAGAGCCCGCTCGACCTGGAAGAGGCGCGCGACGCGCTGATGAACTTCGAGGGCCTGATCGTCCTCGATGAGCCCGACGACTTCCAGTACGCCACGCCCAAGGACGTGGTCGGCGAGTATGCGACCTACGTGTCCCGCCTGCGGGTGGACGACACGGTCCCCTACGGCCTGAACATGTGGGTTGTGTCGGACAATCTCCGCAAGGGTGCAGCACTGAACGCCGTCCAGATCGCGGAAGCGCTGGTCGAAGACGGCTTCATCTGAAACACATGGCTGGCGGGGGCATGTCCTCCGCCAGCCTCCGTTTCCCTCGTTTAGCGCATCGCATGGCTGACGCGGTCGCTCCAGGCTGGTAGCAAGCAGCCATCCATGCCTACGAACCTCACCGAATACACCGTCTCCGAGATCAGCGGCGCCCTCAAGCGGACCGTTGAGGACACGTTCGGCCTGATCAAGGTCAGGGGCGAAATCTCCGGCTTCAAGCGCGCTGCCTCCGGCCACGCCTATTTCAGCCTGAAGGACGCCCAGTCCCGCCTGGATGCGGTGGGCTGGCGCGGCTCGGTCCAGCGCTGGCGCTTCCCACCTGAGGACGGCCTGGAGGTCATCGCCACCGGCCGCCTGACCACCTATCCGGGCCGCTCGACCTACCAGATGGTCGTCGAGCAGATGGAGCCGGCCGGTGCTGGCGCACTGATGGCGATGCTGGAAGAGCGCAGGAAGCGCCTGACAGCCGAAGGACTGTTCGATGCGGCGCGCAAGCGCCCGCTGCCCTTCCTGCCGCAGGTCATCGGCGTCGTCACCTCGCCGACGGGTGCGGTGATCCGCGACATCCTTCACCGCCTGGCCGACCGGTTTCCCCGGCGCGTCCTGCTGTGGCCGGTGCTGGTCCAGGGCGAGCAGGCAGCGGAGCAGATCGCTGCCGCGATCCACGGCTTCGGTGCCATGCCCGAGTCTGGACCTGTCAGGCGACCTGACCTCCTGATCGTTGCCAGGGGCGGCGGGTCGATCGAGGACCTGATGGCCTTCAACGAGGAGAGCGTGGTCCGCGCCATCGCCGCCTCGCCGATCCCGGTCATCTCCGCCGTCGGCCATGAGACCGATAGCGCACTCTCGGACTTCGTGGCCGACGTGCGCGCGCCCACCCCCACCGCCGCTGCCGAGATGGCCGTACCGGTGCGGATGGAGCTGATCGATCGGCTGGCGATCCTGGATGGCCGGTTACGGTCAGCGTCGGTGGCGCAGCTGACAAGGCGGCGCACCGAACTGGAGCGGTCGGCCCGGGGCCTGCCGGACCCCCGTATGCTCCTGAACCTTGCCACGCAGCGCCTGGACGACCTGTCCGAGCGCCTGCGTCTCCGGCAGCCACAGGACGTGCTGCGCGGCAAGAGCGAACGGCTGGAGATGCTCAATCGTCGGCTGCGCGAGCTGGTCGGCAGCTTCCTGAAGGTGGAGCAGCGGCATCTCGACCGGACGTCGGCGCGCCTGGTGCCATCCCACATCCTGGCACTGCTCGCCCGCGCGACGCCGGTAGTGGCGGACCGCGAGCGCCGGCTGCAGCGGGCGATGGTCCGGCGGCTGGACGACGGCCACCGTCGGCTGGAGACGCTGGCCAAGCTGCTGGAGAGCCTGGGCTACCGGCAGGTGCTTGAGCGTGGCTACGCGCTCGTCCGTGCCCCGGCGACCGGTGAACTCGTCACGGATGCCGAGGCCGCCCGCAAGGAAGCCAAGCTCAACCTGATCTTCCATGATGGTGAGGTCACCGTGACCACCGGTAGCCGCACCAAGCGGGCAGCCTCCGACGAGCCGGTCCAGGAATCCCTTTTATGAGCGTGCCAGTTCCCGACGACGAGCGGCCGATCGACCGGCTGCTGGCGGTGATGCGGATCCTACGCGACCCCGTCGTCGGCTGCCCCTGGGATCAGAAGCAGACATTCGAAACCATCGCGCCCTACACGATCGAGGAAGCCTACGAGGTCCGTGACGCTCTGGAGCGCGGCGACCTCGACGATTTCCGCAACGAACTTGGCGACCTTCTCCTCCAGGTCGTCTATCAGGCGCGGATCAGCGAGGAACAGGGGCTGTTCGATTTTGAGCGGATCGCCCAGGGCATCGTCGACAAGATGGTCAGGCGCCATCCGCACGTGTTCCAGGGCGAGGCACTCCCGGAAGGCGGCGAGCGGCGCCTATGGGAAGACCTCAAGGCAGCCGAGCGCGCCGCCAAGGGAAAGCCGGAGCGTCCGGCCAGCGTGCTGGACGACGTGCCGGTCGGCTTTCCGGCCCTGGTGCGGGCGGAAAAGCTGCAGAAGCGAGCAGCGCGGGTCGGCTTCGACTGGAGCGAGATCGGGCCGGTGGTCGGCAAGATCCGGGAAGAGCTGGCTGAAGTCGAAGAGGCCCGTGGACCAGCCGATCAGGCCGACGAGGTCGGCGACCTGCTGTTCGCGGTGGTCAACCTGGCCCGCCACCTGAAGATCGACCCGGAAGAAGCGCTGCGTCGCACGAATGCCAAGTTCGAGCGTCGGTTCCGGGCCGTGGAAGCATCGGCACGTGCAGCCGGACGGGAGCCGTCCGACTGCACGCTCGATGAGCTCGATGCCTGGTGGAACGAGGCCAAGCTGCGGGAGCGCCAGACGCCTCAGAGTGCTTGATGCAGCCGCGCTTCCAGCCGGCGCTTGGCATCCTCGGCCAGCAGGACCGAAAGATGGGTGCCATCCTCCGCCTCGGCCTTGGCCAGGACCTCGCCATGGCGGAACAGCCAAGCCAAGGTCTCGCCGTCGTCATGCGGAATCACGACTTCTATCGGTACGGACGACTCGGCCAGCTTCGCCTCGATCGCTCGAAGCAGTTCGCCCAGGCCCTCGCCTGTCTGCGCGGACACGGCCACGGTGGCCGGCCGGCGCGCAAGTTCGGTCTCGAGCGTTGCCCGGCGCTCGCTGTCGAACAGGTCGATCTTGTTCCAGACCTCGATCAGCCGCTGAGCCCGATCCATCTCGTCGATACCGAGTTCGTCGAGCACCTTCCGCACGTCGGCGTCCTGCGCCTCGGCATCTTCATGAGCCACGTCCCGCACATGCAGGACGACATCGGCCAAAAGGACTTCTTCGAGCGTCGCCCGGAAGGCTGCGACCAGGGATGTCGGCAGCTCGGAGATGAAACCGACCGTGTCGGAGAGGATCACCTTGCGCCCTTGCGGGAGCCGGATCAGGCGCATGGTCGGGTCGAGCGTCGCGAACAGCAGGTCCTTCGCGAAGACGTCGGCGCCGGTCAGCTTGTTGAACAGGGTCGACTTGCCGGCATTGGTGTAGCCGACCAGGGCCACCACCGGATAGGGCACCCGCTCTCGCGCCTTACGATGCAGGCTGCGGGTCCGCTTGACGTCTTCTAGCTCCCGCTCGATCTTCACGATCTTGTCGGCGATGATCCGTCGGTCGAGCTCGAGCTGGCTTTCACCAGGACCGCCCAGGAAGCCGGCACCACCGCGCTGCCGCTCAAGATGGGTCCACGAGCGAACCAGCCGCGATTTCTGGTAGTTGAGCGCTGCCAGGTCGACCTGGAGCACGCCTTCTCTCGTCCGTGCTCGCTCGCCAAAGATCTCCAGGATGAGCCCGGTGCGGTCGATGACCTTGCACTGCCACTTCTTCTCAAGGTTGCGCTGCTGCCCAGGCGAGAGTGCGCCATCGACCACCACGAGGTCGATCTCGTCCTCCTTCACGCGCGCGGCGATCTCCTGGACCTTGCCTCCACCCATCAGTGTGGCAGGGGTCACCTGTCGCAGCGGTGCGAGTTCCTGGGCCACCACGTCCAGCGCGATAGCCTGTGCAAGGCCAACCGCCTCGCCCAGTCGCGACGCTGGAGCACGGAGCCGGTCACGATCCGTGATGACATAAGGGTGAACAACGAGGCAGCGACCGCTGCCCCCGGATGTCTCGTTGTGAATGGTTCGCCTATCCCGCGCGACTACTCGTCGCGCATATCGTCGTCTCTGCGCTCACCATATGGCCCCCGATCCGGTCCTTGACCAGGGACAGACCCGGGAGGAGCATCATAAAGACGTACGGCCGAGGACGGCATCACGGTCGACACGGCGTGCTTGTAGACCAGCTGCACGTGCCCGTCGCGCCGAAGCAGCAGGCAGAAGTTGTCGAACGAGCCGATCACCCCCTGCAGTTTCACGCCATTGATCAGGAAAACCGTAACCGGAATCTTGTTCTTGCGGACGTGATTGAGGAAGACGTCCTGGAGATTTTGCTGCTTCTCGGCTGCCATCCGAGTACCTTTCGGTGAATTGGAAGGTACCGCGCCGGCAAGACGATCATGCTCTCGCGTCGACACGGCCGGGCTTGGTCCGCATTCTGGGGCGGGTTCCAGCCTCAGTTTTTCCCTTCGGAGATCAGGACATAGCCAGCACCCCCGACATGGGCAAGCGCCATCGGCACGGTCATGACGAATCTCTTCCTGTCCTGTCGGCGAGTCGACATGACGGTGCGGCTCAATCCAGACGAGATCGTCTAGATCCCGCAGTGCGCGGCGTAGTCTGCCATCAGGCGTCTGGTTGTCTCGCCAGGCATGCCGTTGGCCACCGGATGCCCATCGATGGTGGTCACCGGCAGCACGAGCGAGGTCGCGCTGGTCAAAAATGCCTCGCGCGCGCGCCGGAGCTCGCCGAGCGTGAAAGCCCGCTGCTCGACCTTGACACCGGCCGCCACCGCGAGTTCCAGAACCACCGAGCGGGTCACACCACCCAGGATGGCAGATCCCGTGGGATGAGTTCGCAGCACGCCGTTCTCGTCGACGATCCAGGCGTTGGTGCTGGATCCTTCAGTGATGACCGGGTCGTCCGAGGCCGCTGCGTCGTACAGCCAGGCCTCGCGGCAGCCGGCCTCCTGCGCTGCCTGCTTCGCCAGCACGTTGGGTAGCAGGCCCGTCGACTTGATGTCGCACCGCCCCCAGCGCTCGTCGAGCAGGGTGATGATCTTCGTGCCCTTCTCCAGCTCGGTGGCACCAGGAAGGTTAAGCCGGCGAAGGGTCACGACGAGCGTCGGCTTTGCGGCAGCCGGAAAGGGATGGTTGCGCGGGGCGGTACCGCGGCTGACCTGGATGTAGATCAGTGCGTTGCCGAGGCCATTGCGGGTGATCGTCTCCTTCACGACCCTCTGCAGAGCGGCATCGCTGCAAGGCGGCTCGATCCTCAACTCGCCGAGTGACCGCCGCAACCTTGCCAGATGCCGATCCGCGTCGACCAGTCGGCCACGGATCAGCTTCAGGACCTCGTAGACCCCGTCGGCGAACTGGAAGCCCCGGTCCTCGACCGACACCCGTGCAGCCGAGATCGGGCCATAGCGACCGTTGACGTAGGCGATCCGCGCCATGCGAGAACGTCTTCCAGGAGGGCGTTTCGAGTTCGGTCGCGGTTCAATCGTCGCCGCTGTGCAGGCCCAGGGTCTTGAGCTTGCGGTGGAGCGCCGAGCGCTCCATGCCGACGAAGTTGGCCGTCCGGGAAATGTTCCCGCCAAACCGCTCGAGCTGGGCCTGCAGGTAGGCTCGCTCGAAATGCTCACGGGCCTCGCGCAAAGGCATCGCCACCAGTTCGCCGTTCGACGTCGGGTCCATGGCACCGACCGCGCTGTTGGTGAGGTCCGGCGGCAACCCGTCGACCCCGATCGGCTGCTTCGGATCGCCCGGCGCCATGATCAGCATCCACTCGACCGCGTTGCGGAGCTGGCGGACATTGCCTGGCCACTCGGCGGACTGCATCACTGCCATGGCGTCGTCGCCAATCACCCTTGGCGGCACGCTGGCGCTGCGGGCAGCACGGTCCATGAACGTGCGGGCCAGCAACGGAATGTCGATGCGGCGCTCGGACAGTGCCGGGATCTGCACCGGTACCACGTTCAACCGGTAATACAGCTCCTCGCGGAACTTGCCCTGGCTCATCAGCTGGGTCAGGTCGCGGTTGGTCGAAGCGATCACCCGGATGTCGAGGTCGATGCGCTCGGTACGCCCGGGGCGGCTGAAGCGGTTCTCCTGGAGAACGCGCAGCATGCGTCCCTGGGTCTCCAGGGGCATGTCCGCGACCTCGTCGAGGAACAACGTACCCCCGTTGGCGCGCTCGAGGATCCCAACCGCGCGAGGGGTATCCCCGTTCGCCTCGGCACCGAACAACTCCACCTCCAGCCGCTCTGGCGCCATCACCGCGCAGTTCAGCACGACGAACGCCGCATCGGCGCGGCGCGAGTGCGCGTGGATCATGCGCGACGCGATCTCCTTGCCGGAGCCGGGAGGACCGCTGATCAGGACGCGACTGTTGGTAGGTGCTACCCGATCGATCGCCTGACGCACCCGCACGATGGCTGGCGACGTGCCCAGCAGGTCGATCTCGTCGCCGCCCTTGATCTTGAGCTGCTCGTTCTCGCGCTTGAGCTTGCTGATTTCCAGCGCACGCTGCATCGTCAGCAGCAGCCGGTCGGTCTTGAACGGCTTCTCGATAAAGTCGTACGCGCCGTTCTTGATGGCCTGGACGGCCATCTCGATCGTGCCGTGGCCACTGAAGATCACGACAGGAATCACCGGCCACTGCTGGCGGACCCGCTCCAGAATCTCGATCCCGTCGAGCTTGCTACCTTCCAGCCAGATGTCGAGCAGCACGATGTCCGGCACGCGCTTGTCGATCTCGCTGAACGCCTGGTCGCTGTTCGCTGCCTGACGCGGCTTGTATCCTTCATCCTGCAGCAACGCCGCCACGACTTCGCGGATCGCGGCTTCGTCGTCGACGATCAGAACGTCCTTGCTCATTCCTCAACCATCCGGCGATGCGCCCTCGAAGTCCGGGCAACTGCGCTGGCCCAAGAACCAGAATTGTACATGCTTACCACAACCATCCGTCCTCGCTCACGCAGCGGTCCGGACGATGGCACGGCGTGGAAAGACGAGCCTCGCTGAAGTCCCACCGCCTGTGGCTTCGCCCAGGTCGATCGATCCTTCGTGCTCTTCCATGATCTTCCGAACGATGGCAAGGCCCAAGCCGGTTCCTTTGGCCTTGGTCGTGACATAGGGCTCGAACAGTCGCTCACGATGCTGCGCAGGCAATCCAGCCCCATTGTCGTCAACCTGTAGTATGATGGCACGTTCCTCCTCGCGGACCCGCACCTGCACGATGCCGTGCCGCTCCTCACCTGGGACCGTCGCCTTGGCGTCGATGGCGTCGATGGCGTTCTGCAGGAGGTTGGTCAGGACCTGGCCCACCTTCGCGTGATCGCACGGCATGATCAGGTCCGGCCGGTCCATCTCGACCTCGAACTTGATGTCCGGCCGAGCAGTGCGCTGTAGCAGGACGGCATCGTGAACAATCTGGCCCAGCCGCTCTTCCTTGAAGACAGGCTCCGGCATCCGGGCGAAGGATGAGAACTCATTCACCAGCCGGCCGATCTGGTCGACATGACGGACGATCGTGTCGGTGCAGCCGCGGAACGTATCGGGCTCGTCCTCGATCTGCTTCAGCCACCGGCGCTGCAGCCGTTCTGCGGAGAGCCGGATCGGCGTGAGTGGATTCTTGATCTCGTGTGCGAGCCGGCGCGCAATCTCCGCCCAGGCAGCCACGCGCTGCGCCGACAGCAGGTCAGTGACATCGTCGAAGGTCACGACCCAGCCCTGGATCCTGCCCTCCTCCTCCTGCACCTCGGCACGCACCAGCAGGGTGCGCTGAGTGCCGCCACGGGCGACGACCAGTTGCTGCTCGGCGAACCCCGCCCGTCCGTCGATCGTACGATCGATCAGGGGCTTTAGTTCCGGCAGCAGATCGTCGAGGGGCCGGCCTACGATGCTGGTTTGGTCGAGTTCCAGGAATCGGGTTGCCGAGCGGTTCGGCAGGACGATGCGGCGCCGCCCATCCAGCCCCAGCACGCCTGCCGTAACGCCGGTCAGCACGGCCTCGGTGAAGCGACGCCGCTGGTCGAGCTTCTGGTTCGCTTCCACGAGTTCGTGGCGCTGCGAAGCCAGCTGCTGGGTCATGCGATTGAAGGCGCGCGCCAGGGATGCGATCTCCTCGAAGTCGATGCCCTCTCCGACCCTTGCCGACAGGTCACCGGTACTCACGCGGTCGGCAGCCGTGATCAGCTGCCCGAGTGGCTCGCCCAGGCGCGTGGCGAAATGCAGGCCGGCCCAAACAGCGGCGAGCAGCAGCAGCAGCGCCACGACGCCGAACAGGAGGAGCGAGATGATCTGGATCCGTGAGCGCTCGGCCGCCGCCGCCTCGTAATCGCTCACCCCCGCCTGCGTTCGTTCCAGAAGGCTCAGCACCTTCGCATCGACGAACCGACCGACGAAAAGGTAGGCATCGCCGAAGCCGTCGAGGCGGACGAGTGCACGGATGCGGTCGTCGGTGTCGGCGGTGATGATGACGACCTCGCCGGCGGCCGCCCGGTCCAGATCGGCAGGCTCGATGCTGGCGATGTCCAAGGCGAACCCGAGCTGGCTGCGGGCTAGCGCGGTGCCGGTGGCGTCGAACACCACAGCCTCCGTCAGCGAGCGAAGCGCTGCTTGCGCCTCGACAAAGTCCTCCAGGCTGGTGCGGCCGCCCAGATACGGACCCTCGCGGTTGAGGTCCGCCGCCATGGCGAGGGCATCCGCCCGGATGATCTCGCGATGCTCCTCCAGGTAGGCTTGAGCCACCTGCAGCGATGTGTCGACGGCACCCTTCACACGATCGCTGAACCAGGCGTTCACGCCGACATGGAGGAACCAGACCGAGAACAGCGCCACCACGATGGCGGGAGTCACCGCCAAGGCGCCGAACAGGGCGACCAGCCGGCCTTCCAGGCCTGATCCGGCCGAGCCCTTGCGCCGCGCTGCCCAGATCCGCACGAGGCGCCGCGCTACCACGACGCTCAGCAGGAGCACCAGGACCAGGTCCACGGACAGGAGCACGAGCACGCCGCCCGTGTCCATGCTCTCCGGGCCTTTGCCCGTGAGCACCGCCCAGGTCGTGATACCGCAGGCGACTGCGGCAATCACCAAGCCTACCGCCAGCCGACGGTCCTGCGCGACGGCGGTCACGCGACGCCAAAAGGACGGCCTCGCCAATGTGAGTTTATTGAACAGGAGATCTGCCCGTCAGTGCGCCCGAATCACCCCGATCATGGCGCACGCGAGACGACGATGTCCAGTTCGCGGATCTTTTTCCGCAGGGTGTTGCGGTTCATGCCGAGCAGGTCGGCTGCACGCAACTGGTTACCGCGCGTCACCGTGAGTGCCTTGCCAATCAGCGGTCGCTCGATCTCGCGCAGGACCCGCTCATAAATTCCGTCTGGCGGCAGGCCGCCATCATGCGCCTTGAACCATCGTTCCAGGTGCCGCTCCACCGCTGTCGAGAGGGTCTCTTCCACCAGCGTCAGCGCTTCGCCGTTGCTGTCGGTTCCCGCTGACGAATGGGCAACAGATGGCCGAGCCTCGGCCTGCTCCAGTTCGGCGGCGATCGTGTCTTCGGCCAGGATCTCGTCGGTATAGAGCACAGACAGGCGCCTGATGAGGTTCTCCAACTCCCTGACATTGCCGGGCCAAGGGTGTGACTTGAGCCGGATCATCGCTTCCGGCGTGAGGCTTTTGAGAGCCAGCCCGTCGGCCGCTCCCTTGGCGAAGAAGTGCTGTGCCAGGGCGGGGATATCGTCCACGCGCTCACGAAGGGGCGGCAGCCGGACCGGGACCACGTTCAGTCGGTAGAAGAGGTCCTCTCGGAAAAGCCCCTGGGAGACCATCTGGCGGAGGTCGCGATGAGACGCCGCAACGATCCTGAGATTGGTCTTGATTGCATGGGTGCCGCCCACCGGCAGGAACTCGCCCTGCTGGAGCACACGCAGGAGACGTGTTTGCGCCTCCAGCGGCATGTCGCCGATCTCGTCCAGGAACAGCGTACCGCCATTCGCCTGCTCGAACCGCCCGACACGCCTGGCATGAGCACCCGTGAACGCTCCCTTCTCGTGGCCGAACAGCTCCGATTCGATGAGTTCACGTGGGATCGCCGCCATGTTCACGGCAACGAACGGGCCGTTCTTGCGCTTGCCGAATTCGTGGAGCGCCTTGGCGACCAATTCCTTGCCGGTGCCGCTCTCGCCGGCGATCAGGACCGTGAGGTCCGTTCCGGTGAGCCGGGCGATGATCCGGTAGATCTCCTGCATGGCCGCCGACCGGCCGATGATCGGCAGGTTGTCGTCCAGTCCGTGCAGCACGTCCTTGTTGCCGCCCGGGCGGCGTTTCGGCTGGGAGAGAGCCCGCTGCACCGCTGCGGTAAGGTTGCCGAGATCGAACGGCTTGGGCAGATACTCGAAGGCCCCACGCTCCGCCGCGCGCACCGCCGTCAGCAGGGTGTTTTGCGCGCTCATCACGATCACCGGCAGATCAGGCCGCGCCGACCGGATCCGCGGCAGCAGGTCCAGCGTGTTCTCATCAGGCAGCATGACGTCGGTGAGGACGATGTCGCCCTCGCCTGCGGCGATCCAGCGCCACAAGGCGGACGCCGAGGAAGTAGCCTGCACGCGCCATCCCTGCTTGGCGAGCGCGCGGCTCACCACCGTCCGGATCGCCGCGTCATCCTCGGCCAGCAGGATCGTCAAGTCGGTCATGGAATACTGATCTCTTCATGGCCCTCTTCCCGGGCGGCGCGGCTGCCGGAACGGTTGGCGGGCAAGCTCACACGGAAGACGGCACCCGGATCTCCCGGGTGGTACGAAACGACGCCGCCATGGTCGTGGACGATCTTGGCGACCAGCGCCAATCCCAGCCCGGTTCCACGCGGCTTGCTGGTCACGAACGGCTCGAACAGATGATCGGCGACGTCCGGCGCCACCCCTGGTCCGTCATCCTTCACTTCGACCGTGATCGGCAGGTGCAGGCGCTCGCGCGAGGTCCCCAGCGCCATCCGCCAGCCATGCTGGTAGGTGGTCGACAGTGTGATGGTGCCACCATCAGGCTGGGCGGCCTCGGCAGCGTTCTTGATCAGGTTCAGGAAGACCTGGATGAGCTTGTCCCGGTCCCCCTCCACGTCTGGCAGTGACGGATCGTAGTTCTCGACGATCCGGTGCCGGCGGGCGAAGCCGTTCTCCGCGATGCGGCGGACATGCTCCAGGATCTGGTGGATGTTTACCGGCGTGCGATCGAGCGGACGGCCGGCGCTGAACTCCTCCATCCGGTCGACGAGAGCGCAGATCCTGTCCGTCTCGTCGCATATCAGCTGCACCAGGGGCCGATCTTCTTCGCTGATGGTCGGCTCGAGAAGCTGGGCAGCTCCCCGGATCCCTGAGAGCGGGTTCTTGACCT
Source organism: Geminicoccus sp. (assembly GCF_036263595.1). Lineage (NCBI taxonomy): Bacteria > Pseudomonadati > Pseudomonadota > Alphaproteobacteria > Geminicoccales > Geminicoccaceae > Geminicoccus > Geminicoccus sp. The sequence continues at coordinate 64,829 of NZ_DATAGQ010000151.1, forward strand.
CATGGGCGAGCGTTGCCGCCAAGGTCGCTACGGAACGCGCCGATCCGCGCTGGACCCGATGCTGGTCGAGGCGGCGGGCGACCGTGCAGGGATGAAGGACCACGAGAACATGGCCGGGGCACTCGACGATGGGGGTCATGTGGCTGTCGACGGAGACGGTATCGCCCTTGGATAGAGCAAGTTCGATGCCGTACTCGGAGATGGATGCACCCTCTTCCCTCACGTGCCGGATGAGATCGATTGCCGCCGCATGGGGGGGAAGGAAGTCCGAGAGCGAGCGGTCGATCAGGACGTTCCAGGACGCGCCGAACAGCTGCTCGGCAGCTGGATTGACGGACTTCAGCCTGAGCTGGTCGTCGACCACGAACAGGGGGCTCGGCAGGTTCGCAACGAGTTGCGCGGCCCCCACTGAGCCATGACGTGCGCTGCGAGCAGCTCGATCAATCGGTAGATTATTGCGCACGGGATGAGCAACCCATCTGCTTTGCTCGTTTCATAGGCAACCTACTTGGCATGGAGAGATGGCGCAAGCGACCCTTGGGTTGGAAGGGATCCTGATCGTCGCAAAGATGCAGTGGGAGTGCTGGGCGGCTTGCACGGCCTGCACTAGGGTCCGCTCATGCCAAGTTCAAACACTGCCGCCCTTGTTGTAGCCGCTGGGCGAGGATCCAGGTTCGGCGACGATCTGCCAAAGCAGTACCTGGATCTTGCGGGCCTGCCCGTCCTGACGCGCGCCATCAAAGCCTTGCGCGAACATCCAGGCATCGGCGCGATCCAGACGGTGATCCACCAGGAGGACGAGCATCTCTACCGAGCGGCGACCGCTGGTCTCGACCTGCTTCCACCCGTCCTCGGCGCTTCCACGCGGCAAGCATCGGTCCTGGCCGGGCTGGAAACGCTGTCGGTGGCGGCGCCGACCTACGTCCTCATTCATGATGGTGCTCGGCCACTGGTGACAGCTGACCTGATCGACCGCGTGCTGGCAGCGCTCCACGTAGCCGACGCCGTGCTGCCGGCCGTTCCGGTCATCGATTCACTGCGTGCCGTCGACGCGGACCTTGTGATTGGCGAGATCGCTCGGGACGGACTGGTCCGTGCGCAGACACCCCAGGGCTTCCGCTTCCAGGCGGTGCTCGATGCCCACCGCCGCTATGCCGACTCCGTGGGCGCCACCGACGATGTGGAGTTGGTGCGACGGGCTGGCGGCAAGGTGGTGTGGGTCGAAGGCGAGGAGGACAATCTGAAGGTGACACTTCCTGACGATCTCCCACGGGCGGCCCGTATTCTCGGGACGGCTGCGCGCCGCTACGCGACCGCGATGGGCTTTGATATCCATTGCACCGAACCTGGCCGGCCGCTGGTGCTGGCCGGCGTCGGAATCCCTTCGCCGTTCGGTCTGTCCGGGCATTCCGATGCCGACGTGGTGCTGCATGCTCTGACAGACGCCCTGCTCGGCACGATCGGCGCCGGCGATATCGGAGTGCATTTCCCGCCATCCGAGGAGCGGTGGCGCGGCGCCGACTCGTCCATGTTCGTCCGCCATGCGCTGGGGCTGGTCACCGAACGTCGCGGCAAGCTAGAACATGTCGACCTCTCGATCATGGCCGAGCGGCCCAAGATCGGCCCGCATCGGCCCGCGATGACGCGCAGGCTTCAGGAACTCCTCGCACTGCCAGCGGACCGTATCGGGCTGAAGGCCGGCACCATGGAAGGCTTGGATGCCGTCGGCCGGGGGGAAGCCATCTCAGCGCAAGCACTGGCGACCGTCAGCTTCCCCTCATGACCACCCGTGCGATCGAGCTGCTGATCACCTGGTTCGGCAGCGGCTATCTTAAGCCGGCATCGGGAACGTGGGGGTCGCTGGCGAGTCTGCCGCTCGGCATTCTGCTGAACTGGGCGCTGGGACCGTCCATCCTGGTGGGGACCGCATTGGTCCTCTACGTTGCAGGTGTCGTCCTGGGTGGCGTCTATCTCGTCACCGCCGAGCATCCGGACCCTGACGATTTCGTGCTGGACGAGGTGGTCGGCCAATGGATCACCCTGTCGGCAGCGCCCCTGTCGCTCGTGGGGATCCTGGTCGCATTCCTGGTCTTCCGCCTGTTCGACATCGTCAAGCCATGGCCCGCGTCCTGGATCGACCGAAGGATGCACGGGGCGCTTGGCGTCATGAGCGATGATTTGGTGGCGGGGGTCTATGGAGCACTGGCGGTATTTCTGGCTGGAGGGCTGTTTCCATGATCACCATCGCGCCCGAACTCCTGGAAAGGACTGAACGGCTGCTGGCTACGTGCCGCGCCAGCCGCCTGACGATCGTGACTGCTGAAAGCTGCACGGGCGGGCTGATCGCGGGCGTGCTGACGGCCGTTGCGGGCAGCTCCGATGTCGTCGACCGCGGGTTCGTGACCTATTCGAACGATGCCAAGGCAGGAATGCTGGGCGTGCCCGGCGAGGTTCTGACGGCCCACGGCGCGGTGAGCGAACCGGTGGCGCGCGCCATGGCGAACGGTGCGTTGGCCCATTCGGCTGCGGATCTGTCAATCGCAGTGACGGGAATTGCCGGCCCAGGCGGAGGCAGCGCTTCGAAACCAGTCGGCCTCGTGCACCTGGCGGCGGCCGCGCGCGACGGCCGCCTGATTCACGAGCGGATCGTGTTTGACGGCGATCGGGCGACTGTCCGTGCGCGAACGGTCGCCCTGGCGCTGGACCTGCTGGATCAGCTCGCCAGCTGAGCCGTCACGACGCGGCGGCCAGATGGGTCTCGACGGGCAAGCCTTCCGCCTGGAGACGCCACATTCGGGTGAACAGCCCACCACGGCGGCGCAGCTCATTCGACTGGCCTTCCTCCGCGACACGGCCGTTATGCATCACGATCACCCGATCGAACGCCGCTACCGTCGACAGCCGATGCGCGACTGCGATCACGGTGCGATCTTGCATCAGCTCGACCAACGAGCGCTGAATGGCCAGTTCTGATTCGGTGTCCAGGGCCGAGGTGGCCTCATCCAGGATGATGATTGGCGCATTCTTGAGGAACGCCCTGGCGATGCCGATTCGCTGCCGCTGGCCGCCAGATAGCTTCGCCCCGCGTTCGCCGACCAGCGTGTGATAGCCTTGCGGGAGCTGGCGGACGAACCCGTCGCAGTAAGCCGCCTTTGCCGCCGCATAGACTTCGTCATCCGTGGCATCCGGCCGACCGAACCGGATGTTCTCCATGATGGTCCGGTGAAACAGGCTGATCTCCTGCGGCACCACTGCCAGCGCATCCCGCAGGCTGTCCTGGGTGATGGTGAGGACAGACTGCCCATCGATTAGAATATCGCCCTTCTGCACGTCGTGCAGTCGCTGGATCAGGCTGATGAGGGTCGACTTGCCGGCCCCGGACGGACCGACGATGCCGACCTTTTGCCCCGGCGGAATGCTCAGGCTCAGGTCGTGGATCGCATCTTTGCTAGGTGCGCCATACGCGAAGCTCACGTTGCGGAACTCGATCGACCCACCACCCCGGCGGAGCACGCGGTGGCGCGGGTCGTCGGTCAAGCTCGGTCGCTGTCCGATCAACTGGAGGGTCTCGTCGATGAAGCTGAAGTGCTGGACCATATCGACGAGCGCCATGGCCAGGTCGCGGGCGCCGTACAGGATTCGGAAGGTCAAGGTGCTGACGATGACGACATCGCCGGTCGTGACTCGACCGTCGATCCAGAGGTAGAGCGCCCAGCACAGCATTCCTGCGGTCATGGCCCAGAGCAGGACGTCGTATAGGAGGCGCGTCTTCTCCATGTACATCCAGCTCGCACGCTGGATTCGAGCCTCGTTGTTGAACGTGCCGGACAGCCGGCGCCGCTCACGGGCGCGTGCGGAGAATGCCTTGACGGCCCACATGTTGGAAATGACGTCGGTGAGTTCACCTGCGGTCGCCCCGGAATGGGCGGCAAACGAACGGTGCAGTGGCCGACCCCGCTCGCCGAACATGATCAGGGCGATCGTGACGCCGCTGACATAGACGGCAAGGACGATCGCCATGTTGGAATCGATGGTGAAGAAGACGACCAGCGCACCCAGGAAGTCGATGCAGGGCGGCGCGATCCGCCAGATGATCGTGTTTGCCAGCGCACCAAAATTGCCTGCCGTCGCAGTGACGCGCTGCCCCAGCGATCCCGCCAGGTTCTCCATGAAGTAGCGCATCGACTGTCCGCTCAGGTGATCGAACAGGTCGAGGCGCATATCGACGCCGACACCGACGGTGGATCGGCAGGCGAGCCAGCCGCTGGCGCGCCAGAGCAGCCCCTCTGCCATCAGGAAGAGGACAAAGGCGCCGAGTGCCCACCAGACAGTGTTCCCGGCGATCTGCGGGCCGGCTGCCATGGCGTCGACGAGCAGCTTCATTTGGTACTGCACGCCAACGGCGCTTACGCCGGCCGTGAAGACGAACAGGCCGAGCAGGATGAAGTGCCACCGCCAGTTCGCCATGTAATGGCCGATGAAGCGATAGGGCCCGCGCAGGTAGGCAGGCCGATCCTGCTGCTCGGCGTCCACCTCCATCGGCCGGCTACGGGCGCGCGCATCCTGAAGTACGCCTGCCATATCAGTCATTGCTGCCTACCATGCTCAGGATCGCACTGTTCATATCGGGCGCCGTGGCGCCCCGGACTGTATCGAACACCATTTGCTGCCGCTCGAACTCGTCGAGCAGAGACCGGCACACGGACCTGCGGCCCTGCGCGTCGGGATTGGTGAGGAGCCCGACGTCGCAGTGCCGGTCGTCGTCCCAGCCTGGATAGTCGAGGATCGGATAGAAGCAGACACCGAGCACAGGCACATCCTGCGCCAATGCAGCCAGCACTTCCCCGCAGACATAGTGGAACCAGGACGCCCGCACGCCGCCCTCGGCACCCGTTTCCGTCACCAGGATCGGGCGCTCGTAGCGAGCATGCAGCTCCGCCAGCATCGTGCGGAACGGACGATAGGCATGGTGACCGAAATGGATCGTGGGTCCTGCCAGGTACCACTGGTTGTCCGGGTAGAAGTTCGCCCCGACGATGTCGAGATAGTCCGGCCTCCCGCCCAGTTCCGGCTCGATGCGCCCGGAAATCAGGTCGTAGGCCTCGAACTGTGCCTGCCGATAGATCTCGGCATTGGTCCGTGCCCTGGCCGTGCTGGCGCCCGACGTCACGTGGATGGACGGCTCGGCATAGACGAACCTGGCGCGTGGATCGACGGAGCGAACCGCCTCGATACCTGCGATTGCGGCGCGAACGAGCTGCCGCTTGAGCTGGTGGCCCTGCTTCTCGGCGCAGGGATTCATCCGCCCCACTTCGCCGCCGGCCCAGGCCCAGAAGGAAAGCTCGTTGACCGGACAGTAGAACGGAATGTCGTCGCTCTCTTCGCGCACGACCCGTGCGGCCTCGCCGGCAAAGCGAGCGAAGCGTTCAATGAAGGAGTCCGACCAGATGTCGATATCGTCGGGCCAGCCATAGTGGCACAGGTCCCAGATCACCTGGACTTGAGTTTCCCTGGCGGCACGAAGCATTGGAAGGAAGGACGACCAGTCATAGCGTCCCGGTTCCGTCTCGATCCGGTGCCAGCGTAGCCCATCGCGGACCGTGCGCAGGCCGAACTCGTGGAGTCGCCGGTAGTCCTCGCGCGCCAGCCGATCGTGCCCGGTGGAAGCGATGAGATCGAGGCGCCTGCCGTCGCGGCGACGATGGGACGAGCATTCGAAGCCGCCCATGAAGAAGCTGCGAAAACGCACTTCAGGTTGCATCCGGTCCGGATCTCCAGTTGACCATCCGTGGAGAATGGAGAGGGCACAGGCACTGTGGGCCGTGCGGTCTGTTGCAAGGCCCCGCTTCCAGAGCGGCGGCGCTCAAGACGGAGCCGTCATGACCGTCCGGCCGGCGGCAGGAACTTCATCCTGACCAGAAGCTGCCTCGCGTCCCGCATTTATGTCCGGCCGATCAGGATTGGCGACGTTCTGTCTCGGATCATCCACCGGCAATTCCGCCATCTCAGGCTCCAGCAACCATGACTTCACCCGAACCGACGCGCGACCAGCATCAAACCTGACACGCGAATGCCTGGGCTCGGGCAGATGCAAAGGAACATCGACCGATCTGTACTGGATCGGAAAAGCAAGCCTGCCGCGGCGCTTGATGCCGGCGAGCGACGAGGATGCCCCGAGCCGATGGAGCAACTACCTCAGTTTCTTCGCGTTCCCACGAAGCTGAACAGATTTTGAGGAGAGGAGAGCGTTCCGGAACGGCTTCCCGTGCAATGGTCAGAAGCCGACACGGGTTGATCGAGCGATTGTTTCGCTGTTCGTAATCTTGGGGTTAATCTTTGTACATGAAGTAAAGCAATGCTCTGAGGCAGCCGCAGAGCTTGGCGGATGTCACTGCGGCATGAAATGGTAGGCGACGTCGTCGAAGCTGCCGACCGGGAATACGAACAGAATGCGCGCCGGTATCGGACCGGCATTGACTGTGCTGTGCGGCACGTCCGGAGGAATGAAGAAGAGTTGGCCCGGGTGCAGCATGTGCTCGACACCAGCCACACTTACGCGGATGTGGCCTTCGAGCACATGGTAGATCTCGGCCGGTTCATGATGATGCAGGGGAAGAACTCCACCGACCGCAATCTCGGCAAGTCCCATACTCATGGTGTCCGTAGGCGTACGGTCGCTGGAAAAGACGAGCTTCCAGCGTACCGCACTGTTCGCCCTCAGCTGCGGATCGTCCCATGTCTCCCAGTCGAGATCCTTCAGGTCGACCAGACACGCAGCCAAGTCAGGCACCCTTGCCGGCCTTGTCCGCCTTGCCACCGGCCTTGCCGGCGGCGGTGTGCTCACGATGAACGTCCAGTTCGCCGCCACCGGTGGAAACCTGGCTATGACCTTCCTTGCCCCGCGCGCTCGGGTGCGGACCGCGTGGCTTGGTCTTTTCCGGCTCCTTGCGGTTCTCGTGGCTGGCGCCTGGACCGCCGATGCGCTCAGTGTTCTCGTGCTTGTGAGGCATGTCGCTCCTCCCGGTTCATTTTCGATCCACGGCTCCCCTGCCAGATCCGGCGATCAGGCAGGGGTGACGCCTTCATCGTGTCGAAGCTCGACGCGTCTCAGGCGGAATTGGCCAGGGCTGGCGTGAGCGCCGTCGCCCGCGTGGGCAGATGGACTTCGTCGCGTGCGGCCAGCCGCTTGTAGGTCGCGAGCGCCTGACCGACGACCTGATCCATGTTGTAGTACTGGTAGGTACCCAGGCGACCGACAAAGGTTACATCAGGCAGCCCCTCGGCCAGCGTCGCATAACGCCGATAGACGGCTTGGTTCTCTGCCCGAGGGATCGGGTAGTAGGGGTCACCGTCCGCGCACGGGAACTCGTAGCTGATGCTGGTCTTCGCGTGGACCTGACCGGTGAGGTGCTTGTACTCGGTGATCCGGGTATAGGGCACGTCCTGCAACGGGTAGTTGACCACTGCGACCGGCTGGAACCGCCGCTGGTCCAGCGTCTCGTGCTGGAAGGCCAGGCTGCGGTAGGGCAGCTTGCCGAACCGGTAGTCGAAGTACTCGTCCACCGGACCCGTGAACACGACGTGGTCGGCACTGACTTCCTTGCGGACGTCCTGAAAGGACACACCGAGCTGCAGGTCGATATTGTCGTGGTCCAGCATGTTCTCGAACATGCGGGTGTAGCCGTGCAGCGGCATCGCCTGGAAGCTGTCCAGGAAATAGCGATCGTCGGTATTGGTCCGGGTTGGGATGCGGGACGTGACGGACTTGTCGAGCTCGGATGGATCCAGGCCCCACTGCTTGCGGGTGTAGCCCCGGAAGAAGGTCTCGTAGAGGTGGCGTCCGACCGTGGAGACGACGACATCCTCCGATGTCCGCTTGTTCTCGACAGGCTCGGCCCGCGTTGCGAGGAAAGCCGCAGCCTCATCCTCGTTCTGCAGGGAAAGGCCGTAGAGCCCGTTCAGCGTCGTCCGATTGATCGGGATCGGCAGGAGCTTGTTCTCCACACTCGCCAGCACGCGGTGCTCATAGGGGCGCCACTGCGTGAACCGCGACAAGTAGTCTACGATGTTCTGGCTGTTGGTGTGGAAGATGTGTGGCCCATACTTGTGGACCATGACGCCCGCGGCGTCCTGATGGTCGAACGCGTTGCCGGCCACGTGGGGGCGGCGATCGACGACGACGACGCGCTTGCCGGAATCGGCAGCCATGCGTTCCGCTAGCACTGAGCCTGCAAAGCCCGCACCGACGACCAGCACGTCATAGTGACGTCGCCGATTGGAAGGCCGCACTGTCGGCTTGGCGATACGCCGGTCTGCCAGGACGTCGGTCGGCTTGTAGCGTGACTGTGCTGTACGATTGACCACTGAATCTCCAATAAGGCGAACCATTGCCGAGAATGTACGATCCCAGGAGATCGTCTCCAGGAGCTGGTCCGCTTCCTTCTGGATATCGGGCCACTCCTGACGTGCCTGGAGGAACTGTTCACAGGATGAGATGAAGGCTTCGGCCGTATCTGCGATCGCTACGGCCCGGATTTCGCCATAGTGCCGTACGACGTCGACAATGGGAGTCGAAACGACAGGCCGGCCGCCTGCGAGATATTCTGGCGTCTTGGTCGGGCTGATGAACCGTGTCGCCTCGTTGATCGCGAAGGGCATCATCGCGACGTCCCAGCCAGCGAGGTAGACTGGAAGCTCGGCGTACTTCTTCGGCCCGAGATAATGGATGTTCGGCGCCTTCGGCAGGTCGTCGTGGCCGATCTTCACGACCGGCCCGACCACTACCAGGCTCCAGTCCGGCCGCGCGGCCGCCACCTGCCGGAGCAGGTCGAGATTCAGGCGCTCGTCCACCACGCCGTAGAAGCCCAGACGTGGCCCCTTGATCTGCCCCTGGTCCGCGCATGCGTCCGGATCGCCGGTACGAGCCTGGGCGAAGTGATCGAGATCGACCGCGGAGGGGAACGGATGGATGTTGTCGTGCAGATGGCGCTTCGCCTCATACAGGCTGTAGCCGCCCGTGAACACGACATCCGCCTTGGCGACGAGATCCCTTTCCAGCGCCCGGAGCTCCGGGGGAGCCAGCTTGAAGCTGCTGAGCTCATCCATGCAATCATAGACAATCGCAGCGGCATCGATATGCCGGGAGAAACCGAACATCATCGGTGTATAGAACCAGAGTAACGGCTTGGGCTCCCGGATCGTCATCAACAACACGTCGAGAAGATTCTTCAGCCCTTCATTGCGTTCCTCGGCGCTCCACCAATGAGGCAGGCGCGGGCGCAAGGCTGTCACCCCCGAGTCCGGGAAGTGATGATGCTCGAGATAGGGAAGGGGGTGATCGCAAGGGATGTATTCTTCAAAGAAAAAGACACGCCTCTGCTTTGCCATCCTTTGCATCAAGTGCTGTGGCCGCTGCAGGACGAAGTCCCAACGAAGATGTGAGAAACAAACCACTGTATCGAAGTTGACAGCCGCGTCTTGCTGTGGGTTCGAGATCGTGGTGTCGAGATGGGTCAAGCTGAAGGGAACATACGCGTTCAAGGAGATCTCCCCCGCATGCACTCTGGGCAGAACGGCGATACCTGCGGGACAGTTCCGCAGCGCCGCAAAAAATCTGCTGGCAGGTTTTACTGCGGGGTATTTGAGCAGTTTGACGCTAGTCTTTATCTAGTGTCACGATGTCGACATAAATCCGTTGTGCGTCATCCTTATGTTGAATGATGGGGCCTTCCTCCCACAGCGGACCGGCCTGCGCACCAATCCGTCCCGCGCATCCTTCCTGGCTCCACCAGAGACCTAGGTGCTTGCGTGATGGTAGTACCTTACATACAAGTTTGACGAAACCAGATGGCGCCATTCGACAGAAGATGGCGATTCAACATTGGGAGGCCAACGAAGATGCTCAGACGTCTGATCAAGACGCTTGTCCTGGGAGCGGCGCTCGCCGGATCGCTCAGCGCGGCCAAGGCGCAAGAGTTCACCATGCGGTTCGCGACGACGACGCCGCAACTCGAGAACAATTTCGCCTGGACTCATCTGGAGGTCTTCGCGCGCGAGGTCGAAACGAGGTCGGGCGGCCGGATCGAGGTCGAGATGTTCCCCGGCGGGCAACTGGGTGGCATCGAATCCCTGGTCAACCAGGTCAAGGATGGCATCCTGCAGGCATGCGACCCGGCTGACGGCCACTTCGCCTCGACCTTTCCCGACATCCAGGCATTCGGCGTACCTTATCTGTTCGTTAATCGCGAGATTGCGTGGCGGGTCCTGGACGGCCCGGTCGGCGAGAAGATGCGCGAGCGGATGGCCAAGGAAGTCGGACTGCGGCCGCTGTTCTGGTCCGAGAATGGCGGGTTTCGTCACTACAGCTCTGCCAGCAAGGAAATGAAGTCGCCGGACGACCTGGCCGGCATCAAGATGCGGACGATGAACCATCCGCTCCACATGGAGATCGCCAAGAGCCTCGGCATGTCGCCTACCCCGATCGCCTGGGGTGAGCTCTATACGGCGCTCCAGACCGGTGTGGTGGACGGCCAGGAGAACTCGATCCCAACCTTCATGGTGCCGAAGCTCTACGAGGTGCAGAAGAACATGGTGCTGGACGGCCATGTCTACAGCATCAACACGATCGCCATGAACGAGGCGTGGTACCAGAGCCTGCCGCCCGACCTGCAGGGTGTGATTCGCCAAGCGGCGGCCGTGGCGCTCGAAACGAACCGTGGTCTCTCTGTCGCCAACGAAACGACCGGCCGCGCGTTCCTGGAAGCCGAGGGCGTGTCCATCTACGAGCCCACTGCGACGGAGAAGGAAGCGTTCCGCGCCAAGGCGCAGCCCGCGGCCGTCGACTGGCTGAAGAGCCAGATGGATCCGGCGGTTCTCGATGAGATCATGGCAGCCGTGCAGGAGGCCGAGCAGTTCTACGGCTACCGCTGATCAGGCAGTACTGATCGGGAACCATCCCATGTACGAGCGTGTCCGTGACGCGACCGACCGGCTGTGTCGTGCCATCGAGATCCTGTGCAACCTGATCTTGGCGGTGATGACCGCCGTGATCGCCGTCCTCATCATCTCGCGCAACCTGGTGGGCTTCTCCTTCTCCTGGTCGGAGGAGCTCACGCGCTTCCTGCTGGTCTGGCTCAGCATGCTAGGGGCGGCGGTCCTGCTTGGGCGGGACGACCATATTAGCCTCAACCTTCTGCAGGACAGGCTGGGGCCGAAAGCGCAGCTCGTTATCTCGTTCCTGCTTCGCCTCCTGGTGCTGGCCTTCCTGGTCATCCTGGCCCAGCAGTCGTGGACGGCGGCGCTGGCCCGACAGGTCACCCATGCCCCTGCCCTCGGAATCAGCCTGTTCTGGCCCTATCTCGCGATCCCCGTAGCTGCCGTCCTCATGATCCTCGTCACGCTGGTCAGCCTGTGGGGCGAGACGTTGCAGTTGCTCGGCCGGCGCCCGCTGCACAATCCCGGAGCCGTCTGAGCCATGGACATCACCGGCTTCGTCATCGTCTTCCTGCTTCTGCTGGCGCTGGGCCTGCCCATCGCACTCGTGATGTTGGTCTCGTCGACCGCCTACTTCCTGTTCTCCGGCAACCTGCTCTTCCTGCGCATGCTGCCGGAGAAGATGTTCGCCGGGATCGACGTTTTCGTACTCATGGCGATCCCGTTCTTCCTCCTCACCGGGGAGATCATGAACAAGGCGAAGCTCACCGATCGCCTGTTCGACTTTTGCAACCTGATCGTCGGCCGGATCCGCGGCGGGCTAGCTCAGGTGAACGTCGTCTCCAGCGTGATGTTCGCGGGCGTCACCGGCGTGGCGCTCGGCGACATCGCCAGCCAGGCACGCATGTTCATCTATGCGATGGAGCGGCAGGGATACGACCGTCCGTTCTCCGCGGCCATCACGGCGGCCACGGCGCTCGTCGGCGCCATCATCCCGCCCTCGACCATGATCATCGTCTACTGCGCCGTCACCAACGTGTCGGTGGGCGCCATGTTCTCGGCGGCGATCCTGCCGGGCCTGCTGCTGGGCCTGGTCCAGATGGGGCAGGTCCAGTGGACCTCCTGGCGCAAGCAGTACCCGAAGGTGAATGTCGAAGTGACACCCAAGAAGCTGCTGTTCGGCTTCCGGGACGCGTTCTTCGCGATCATCATGCCGATCATCATGATCCGCGGGATCGTGATGGGGTGGTTCACGCCGACCGAGGCGGCGGCCGCCTGCGTAGTCTATTCGCTCGTCATCGGCTTCTTCTTCCTGCGGACGCTGAAGCTCTCCGACCTGGGACCGATCCTGTCGGTGGCGTCGATGGATACGGCCCGCCTGTTCTTCATCATCGCCGGGGCCTCAGCCATGAGTTGGGTGTTCGCGATGGAGAACCTGCCCAACGTGGTGAAGACGATGCTGGAAGGTGTCAGCCACGACGTCGTAACGGTCGTGCTGATCATCAACCTGTTCTTCCTGTTCTGCGGCATGTGGCTGGACGCCAGCATCTCCATCATCCTCTTCGCCCCCATCGTGGCGCCCTTGGCGCTCTCCGCCGGCATCCATCCGGTGCAGCTTGGCATCATGCTGATCATCAACTGCGTGCTTGGCCTGATCACGCCGCCGGTCGGCAACGTGCTGTTCGCCGTGGCCAACATCGCCAAGATCAGTGTCGGCTCGCTGACCCGGGCGATGCTGCCCTACATCCTGAGCGGCGCTGCCATCGTCGTGCTCATCGGGCTCTGGCCCGACCTCACCCTTGCCCTTCCCCGGGCGTTCGGCCTCATCAAGCCCTGATCCTGGAGCGACCAAGAATGAAGATCACGAAGGTGACGGTCTACGACGTCGATTATGGCCGAGACTTCCACACCTTCTGGAACCCGGTGGTCGTCCGGATCGACACCGACCAGGGGATCTACGGGGCGGGCGAACTGGGACTGGCCTACGGCACGGGTGCCAAGGGCGGCATCCACATGATCCGCACGCTGGCGGAGAGCTTCCTCCTCGGCGCGGACCCGATGCGGATCGAATTGATCTGGGAGACCTTCTTTCGGCGGACCTTCTGGGGCCAGGGCGGTGGGCCGATCATCTACGGCGCCATGTCCGCGATCGACGAGGCTTTATGGGACATCAAGGGCAAGGCGCTCGGCGTGCCCGTGTTCGAGCTGCTCGGCGGCAAGATCCATGACGAGATCCGGGTCTATGCGAACGGCTGGTACACGGGGCTGAACGCGCCGGAAGAATATGCCGAGGCCGCGCTGAAGGTGGTGGCCGACGGCTATGACGCCATGAAGTTCGATCCGTTCGGCACGACGCCGGACGGGCAGTGGATCTATCCGCGTCGGCATATCGAGCGGGACTGGGCGGTGCTGGCGGTCAAGCGGGTCGAAGCGGTGCGGGACGCGGTCGGTCCCGATGTCGACATCCTGCTCGACTTGCACGGCAATCTCGGCACCACCGACGCGATCACCTATGGGCGGATGCTCGAAGCGTCGCGGCCGTTCTTCTACGAGGAGCCGGTCGACCCGATGAACGTGGAGTGCATGAAGAAGGTCTCGGGGAACGTGAAGATCCCGATGGCCGCTGGCGAGCGCCTCTACACGCGCTACCAATTCCGTCCCTACCTGGAGAAGCACGCGCTCGACATCCTGCAGCCGGACATGGGTCTGTGCGGCGGCATCACCGAGGCGCGCAAGATCGCGTCCTATGCCGAGGCCTACAACCTGCACGTCCAGCCGCACAATTGCGGCGGCCCGGTCTCGACGGCCGCAGGCGTCCAGCTCGACGCGGCGATCCCGAACTTCATCATCATGGAGTGGTTCCCGTACTGGACGGACGACCGCTACCAGATCGTGACCGACGCGCTGGAGCCGCAGCAACGCAACAGCCGCTACAAGGTCCCGGACAAGCCCGGCCTCGGCGTCGAGCTGAACGACGACTATCTCGCCCGCTTCGACCAGATCGTCGTGGGAGGCCGGCCATGAAGATCACCAAGCTGACCGTCTGGGACGTCGACTACGGCCTGTCCCACAACATCAACCAGCATCCGGTGATCATCCGGATCGACACCGACCAGGGCATCTACGGCGCCGGCGAGGTCGGCCTTGCCTACGGTGACGGCAACCGCGGTGCCATCCACACCCTCACCCAGCTCTTTGAGCGCCATCTGATCGGCCAGGACGCCAGGCGGATCGGCGCCATCTGGGATAAGCTCTACCGCAAGACCTTCTGGGGCCAGAGCCCGGGTCCCGTCCTGTTCGGTGCCGTCAGCGCCATCGACAACGCGCTGTGGGACATCAAGGGTAAGGCGCTGGGCGTGCCGGTCTGGCAGTTGCTCGGCGGCAGGATGTGGGACAGCGTCCGGCTCTACGCCAATGGCTGGTTCACCAAGATGGCGCGGCCGGAACAGGCTGCGGAGCGGGTGCTGCAGATCCAGGCGGAAGGCTACACCGCCTGCAAGCTCGACCCGTTCGAGATGAACAAGGAGGGGAACTTCGAGTTTCCCAACCGGCACATCCCGCGGGACTGGGCGCTGCTCGCCGTCGAGCGGGTGAAGGCGATCCGGGAGGCGGTGGGGCCCGACTTCGACATCTGCCTGGACATCCATGGCAATCTCGGCACCACGGATGCGATCACCTATGGGCGGATGCTGGCCGAGCACCGGCCATTCTTCTACGAGGAGCCGGTCGATCCCGGCAATTTCGATTCGATGGTGAAGGTCGGTGAGGAAGTGCCGATTCCGATCGCCGGCGGCGAGCGGCTCTACACCCGCTACCAGTTCCGCCCGTTCATTGAGCGCCAGGCGTTCGACATCCTGCAGCCGGACATCGGGCTTTGTGGCGGCATCAGCGAGATGATGAAGATCGCGTCGATGGCCGAGGTCTACAACCTTCACGTCCAACCACATAATTGCGGGGCGCCGGTAGCGACCGCAGCGGCGGTCCATGCTGTCTTCGCGATGCCGAACTTCATCATCCTGGAATGGTTCCCGTACTGGCCGGACGGCCGCTATGACATTGTGACCGAGGCTTACGAGAAGAAGGCCAGGGAGGGCAGGCTGGAAGCGCCGACCGCGCCGGGGCTCGGCATCGAGCTGAATGAGGCTTACCTCGGCAGGTTCCCGAGCATCACCGCCGGTAGCTGACGCCACCTGCTGGAAGGTTCTGAACAGACAGAGTTTGGAGATTGTCGAAACCTGTCGGCTGCGCCGTGCGTTGATGACGATTGGGCAGGCAAGCGACGTCTGCACCCCTGCCCCAACCCAGAACGCGAGGGGATGAGCCATGAGCAAGGTCAGCACGGAGCCGTACGAGGGTCCATCCGGCGGCTGGGGCTCGGCAGAGTCCGTCCTGCGCTATGTCGGCAATGAGAGCCCGACGCGCTCCACACCCGCCCTGCTCAAGCAGAACAAGCCGGACGGCTTCATGTGTGTGAGTTGCGCCTGGGCCAAGCCTGCGCACCCGCATCCAGCGGAATTCTGCGAGAACGGCGCCAAGGCCACGACGTGGGAACTCACCAGCAAGACGATCGGGCCGGAGTTCTTCGAGAAGCATACGGTCTCGGAGCTGCTGACCTGGCCGGACCACGACCTGGAGGAAGCCGGGCGCCTCACCCATCCGCTGCGCTATGATCCCGCGCGCGACCGCTACCTGCCGATCGCATGGGACGCGGCATTCAAGGAGATCGGCGCGGAACTGCGGCAGATCGATCCGCACGCGGCCGTGTTCTACGCATCCGGCCGGGCGTCGCTTGAGACGTCCTACATGTACCAGCTGTTCGCGCGCCTGTTCGGCAGCAACAACCTGCCTGACAGCTCGAACATGTGCCACGAAACGACCTCGGTCGCCCTGCCGGAGAGCATTGGCGTGCCGGTGGGTACGGTGACGCTCGAGGATTTCGACGAGACCGAGTGCATCTTCTTCTTCGGGCAGAATGTCGGTACCAACAGCCCGCGCATGCTGCACCAGCTGCAGGACGTGAGCCGTCGCGGCGTCCCGATCGTCACCTTCAATCCCCTGCGCGAGCGCGGACTGGAGCGCTTCACCAATCCGCAAAGCCCGACGGAGATGGCGCTGGGCCAGGAGACGCGGATCAGCTCGCGCTACTACCAGGTCACGGCGGGCGGCGACATCGCGGCTATCCTCGGCATCTGCAAGGCTGTCATCGCCATGGATGACGAGGCCCAGTCGACCGGGGCGACCCCGGTCATCGACCATGCCTTCATCACCGAGCATACCCATGGCTTCGACGAGTTCACCGCCATGGCGCGGCGCACCAGCTGGTCGGAGATCGAGCGCTGCTCCGGCCTGCCGCGTCGGGACCTGGAGGAGAGTGCAGCGATCTACGCGCACTCGACTGCGACCATGGCGATGTATGGCATGGGCCTGACCCAGCACCGCAAGGGCGTCCAGAGCGTCCAGATGCTGATCAACCTCCTGCTGCTGAAGGGCAATATCGGCAAGCCCGGTGCGGGGATCTGCCCGGTGCGCGGCCATTCCAACGTGCAGGGCCAGCGCACCGTCGGCATCTCCGAGAAGCCCAAGCTCGTGCCGCTCGACAAGTTGAAGGAGCAGTACGGCTTCGAGCCGCCTCGCTGGGAAGGCCTCACCACCGTCGATGCCTGCGAGGGCATCGTGCAGGGCAAGGTCCACGCTTTTGTCGGCCTGGGTGGCAACTTCATCAGGGCCGTCCCCGACCACCCGATCATGGAGAAGGCTTGGCGAGACCTGCACCTCTCGGTGCAGGTCTCGACGAAGCTCAACCGCAACCACCTGGTGACGGGGAAGATCTCCTACATTCTGCCCTGCCTCGGCCGCATCGAGGTGGACCGGCAGGCGAGCGGGCCCCAGGCGGTGAGCATGGAGGACAGCACGGCCTGCATTCACGGCTCGCGCGGCGTCGCCAGCCCGATCAGCGAACACCTCCTGTCCGAGCCGCGGATCGTCGCCGAACTGGCCAAGGCGACACTTGGCCCCAACCCGAAGGTCGACTGGGACGGCTGGGTCGCCGACTACAGCAAGATCCGCGATGCGATCGAGGCGACCTATCCGGACCAGTTCAAGGACTTCAACAAGCGCATGTGGACGCCTAGCGGATTCCCGCGGCCACTGGCGGCTCGCGAGCGCAAGTGGAACACCGATACGGGCAAGGCCAACTTCAAGGTGCCCGAGAGCATGACGAGCCATGGGCTCGATCTGCAACCCGACACGCTCCGCCTGATCACGCTGCGCAGCAACGACCAGTTCAACA
This sequence comes from Geminicoccus sp., assembly GCF_036263595.1. Lineage (NCBI taxonomy): Bacteria > Pseudomonadati > Pseudomonadota > Alphaproteobacteria > Geminicoccales > Geminicoccaceae > Geminicoccus > Geminicoccus sp. Next base: position 82,050 of record NZ_DATAGQ010000151.1, read on the forward strand.
CGACGATCTACGGCTACCACGACCGCTTCCGCGGCATCGAGGGCACCCGCATGGTCTTGCTGATCTCCAAGGCCGACATGGAGCGTTTCGGCCTGACGGAGGCGGAAATGGTGACGCTCGTAGGCGAGCCATCCGATGACCAGGTCCAACGGGCTGTGCCGGGCCTGCGGGTCGTGCCGTACGACATTCCCGAGGGTTGCGTTGCTTCCTATTACCCGGAGTGCAACCCGCTCATTCCGATCGCGCACCACGCGGAGCAGAGCAAGGTGCCGGCGGCCAAGTCAGTGCCGGTTCGCGTACGGAAGGAAGCGGCTTCTGCCGCCCCGGTCTGAGGCTCTTCAGGCAAGGAGGTGACGGCGGGCCGCCGTCGTCACCCTCCGGGTCGGGCGAGCCTCGACGCTATAGGTAACTAATTGTCCTCGGGCACGTCGCCCCGGTTCTCGGTCTTGCTCACCAGTGCACCGCAAGGAGCGTCCTCGGCCGTACCGATCTCGATGAAGGGCAGGAAAGCGGCCAAGGGTGTGAGCACGACGCCAACCGCAGCGGCAGCGACACTACGGATCCCGACGCTGGACATGTCCGGCACGACGCGCGGCTCCTTGAACGTGCCCCGCAGGTGGAGCGTCGAGGGCGCCGCCATGAGGCTGTTGTCCTTGGGCTCGGCGTTCATGTCGAGTTCGATTGCCTCGGTGCTGAGGTTGACCGCACCTTTCAGGGTGATGAGGCTGTCGGTCGTATCCAGGACGAAGGTTCGGTCGTAGGCGATACCATCGGCCAGCTGGAAGTCCGCCACGAGGCAGCGGACGTCGAACAGCTCCTGGTCATTGCCCGGCTCATCGCCGAACAGCACAGCCAGCACCTCCGCCACGTCAAGATGAAGGGCCTCGATGATCAGGGCGCTCAAAGCGCCTTGCTCCATCGTGAGCGCCATCTGTCCGTCGCTCGTGTCGAGGATCGAACGCAGGCTGTCCCCCTCGCCCTTGATCGCGACGCGTGACGAGATGCGGCCGCGCCCATACTCGGACAGCCCGAACTCGCCCAGGAACCGTTCCAGTTCCAGACCGGTGGCTGCAACGTCCAGGTCCAGTTGGGGCGGCTTGCCCGTTGTATCCAGCGCGAGCTTCCCCTCGACGGGCGCACCGGCGACGGTCGCCTTGAGCGGCTCGATGCGCAGGCGGCCATGGTCCAGGACCACGTGCACGTCGACGTTCTCCAGCGGCAGCTTGCCGGCGGAGATCCGCTTGCCACGGAAATGGACGTCCGCATCCAGGGCCGGCCAGCTGTCGGCGTGCAAAGGACCTTCCGGGATCACGTGGGGGCTTTCCTCGTAGTCCTCCGCCTTCTCCTCCTGTCGTGGCGAGGCGGTCTCGCCGGGACCGGCCGCCGGCTGCAGTCCGGTAAGCCCCGCGAAGTCGTCCAGGTCGAAGCGTTCAGATGTGAGATCCGCCGATACCTTCGGCCGGTCGCCTGCCGTGCTAAAGGCGGCCCAGCCTGCAATCACGCTGTCGCCGACCTTGCCGCTCAGGTCCTCCATCCTCACCTCGTCGTTCCTGCGGGTAAGATGACCCTCAAGGGCGAATGGGGGAATCTCGGGCGCGGGGATCTCGAGAAGCTCCAGGGCCAGGGTGAGATCCTCGGCCGACATGTCGGTCTGAAGGTCGATGCCGTCGAGCGAGGCCGGATCGCTGATCGCGCCTTTCAGGGCGATCTTCGATTTGCCAAGCGTCATGCTGCCTTCCACCGGGAACGGCTCGGTGCTGTTGGCGAGGAGTTGATAGGAACCGAACGTCCCGTCCAGATTGAGCGGCAGCTCGCCGACTTGGCCCTCCGCGTTGACCTTCATGCGCGACTGCTCGCCTTCCGAAACGGCCGTGAGCGTCGTCAGCTTCGTCGAGATGTCGCGATCAGCCTGCGCGTCATGGTAGTCGATCTGTGCATTGCGGACCGTGAGCTTGCCGACATAGGGAAGTTCGCTTCGGCTTTCGGGCTGGGCAGCATCGGCCGCTTCCTGGGAACCGAGCTGCCAGTTGGTCTCACCCCTCTCGTTCCGCTCAAGGCTTGCGACCGGCGTGTCGAGCGTCACCTCGGGAATCGTGATCTGGCCCTTCGTGACCAGGTCCCACAGGCTGACACTGGCTTCCACTGTGTCGACGGCGAGCATGTCCGGGCGGTCGCTCCACTCGGCGTTCGCGAGATGGACGTCATGAGCCCGGACCTTCAGCGTCCAGCCCCGTTCCAGCTCCAGATCACCGCGGATCGTGAACGGACGTCCCAGCGCCGAGCTGATCGCACGCTCCGCATAAGGCTTCAGGACGTTCGGGCTGACGGTATAGAAGGCGACCGCGGCACCGCCGACCAGCAGCAAGACAACCGCGACAAGTCCGATCAGCACCTTCTTTAACAAGATGACCGCCTCCGCAACCTCGTGCCCAAGAGCCTCGCGAGCTCCTTAAAGAGACGGGCGCGGCAGTCGTTTCAATCAACAGCCAAGGATTGGCGATTGCCGTCTTGCCATGATCTTGAGCTTGTCGCTGGCCAGGATATCTCCTGGACAAGAAAAAGGCGCCTGCCGGATGGCAGGCGCCTCGTTCATCGCGCCGGGATCAGGACTTGTAGTCGTCGGCGAAGATGTCCCGGTCCTTGGTCTCCGGGACGAAGATCGCGCCGATGATCACCGTCGCGCCAGCGATCACGATCGGATACCAGAGGCCGTAATAGATATCGCCTTTCCACGCGATCATCGCGAAGGCAGTGGCCGGCAACAGGCCGCCGAACCAGCCATTGCCGATATGGTAGGGCAGCGACATCGCCGTGTAGCGGATCCGGGTCGGGAACAGTTCGACCAGGGCCGCCGCGATCGGCCCGTAGACCATGGTGACGTAGATCACCAGGACCGTGAGGATCAGGACGACCATGAAGGGCTGGCTGCGGAAGATGTCGAAGGGGTTCGACAGCTTCACGATGTTCGGGTCGCCAGCTACCGGATAGCCGTTCTCAGCAAGCGCGGTGCTGACGGCGGCAGTGAACGCATCGCCCATCGCCTTGGCTTCGGCACCCGCCTGCGACGCCTCGAAGGCCGGGATGATCTGGTCGGCGATCCTGACCGACGCGACCGTGCCGGCAGGGGCCTCTTCGACCGTATAGTTCACCGCGTTCTTGGCGAGCAGCGCCTTGGCGACGTCGCAGGAACTGGTGAACTTCGCGGTGCCCACCGGATTGAACTGGAACGAGCAGTTGGCCGGGTCCGCCACCACGGTGACGGGCGTGGCCGCCTGGGCGGCCGCCAGCGTCGGGTTGGCTGTTTGGGTCAGCATCTTGAAGAGTGGGAAGTAGGTGAGTGCCGCCAGCAGGCAGCCCAGCAGGATGATCGGCTTGCGCCCGATCTTGTCCGAAAGCCAGCCGAAGAAGACGAAGCCGCCAGTGCCGATCAGAAGCGACCAGGCGATCAGGAGGTTTGCGGAGTAACCGTCGACCTTGAGGATGCTCTGCAGGAAGAACAGGGCGTAGAACTGGCCGGTGTACCAGACCACGGCCTGACCAGCGGTCAGACCCACCAGTGCGATGATGGCAACCTTCGCGTAGCGCCACTGGCCGAAAGCCTCGGAGAGCGGCGCCTTGGATCCCGTGCCTTCCTCCTTCATCCGCTTGAAGGCAGGGCTCTCCTGCAGCTGCATCCGGATCCATACCGAGATGCCCAGCAGGACCACCGAGATCAGGAACGGAATACGCCAGCCCCAGTCGGCAAAGGCCTCCTCGCCCAGGGAGGAGCGCACGATCAGGATCACCAGCAGCGATAGGAACAGCCCGAGCGTCGCCGTGGTCTGGATCCAGGAGGTGTAGAAGCCGCGTCGGCCATGCGGCGCATGCTCCGCCACATAGGTCGCCGCCCCGCCATACTCGCCGCCCAGGGCCAGGCCCTGCAGGAGGCGCAGGATGATCAGGATCGTCGGGGCGAGCAGGCCGATGCTGTCGGCCGTCGGCAGGATGCCGACCAGGAAGGTCGACGCGCCCATGATGAGGATGGTGATCAGGAAGGTGTACTTGCGGCCGACCAGGTCGCCCAGGCGACCGAACACCAGCGCGCCGAACGGACGGACCAGGAAGCCGGCGGCGAAGGCCAGGAGCGCGAAGATGTTGCGCGTGGTCTCGTCGAACTGGGTGAAGAACTTCGCGCCGATGATGACGGCCAGGGACCCGTACAGGTAGAAGTCGTACCACTCGAATACCGTACCCGCCGATGAGGCGAGGATCACCTTGCGTTCTTCCGCCGTCATCGGTTGGGCCTTGCTGCCCGAACCGGGACGACCGGCCATCGTAGCCATGGTCTTGGTTCCCTGATCGACGGACGCCTGCGGCGGCGAGCGGGCCAGCCGAGACCTTCCTGGTGCACCGGATCGACCATCGGCAGACATTGGGCGGCCAAGGCCCGGTCTGTTCGATCCATTTCCTGACCTGTCGGATCGTGCGCAATACGTGCGCCAGCGAGCCGCGCCGCCGTGGACAGAGCGACGCTAACGCGATCTGCGGTGACCGGGTAGACCCATGATCATCCAGGAAATTACGACGCGGGAGGCTTTGGTCGTTTTGGACACAGGCTGTGTGGTGGGCCCGGCAGGATTTGAACCCGCGACCAAGCCGTTATGAGCGGCCCGCTCTAACCCCTGAGCTACAGGCCCCACCGGGCGCGGGGTTAGAAGGCGTTCCGTCCATTGGCAAGAACATCATGGTGGCATACATCGGAGAAGTGACAGAGCGGATGAACCGGCATGAGGACATGGACTGTCACGGTGGCCGAGAATGGCAGGGTAAGCCTGCCTATCGACCTCCGGCGTGTGTTGGGCCTGGAGCGAGGCGGCAGCATCACCTTGGAACTCGACGACGACGAGGTCAAAATCCTCACCGTGGCGGCACGAGTGCGCCGTGCGCAGGCCCTGGCCAAGAAGGCGCTCGCCGGCAAGTCCATCTCGGTCGACGACTTCTTGTCCTACAAGCGCGAGCAGCTCCGCCTGGAGGAGGCGAAGATGAAGCGCCTGGAACAGAGGGCTTCCATCGAAGATGCCGATTCTTGACAGCTCGGCCCTGCTGGCCCTGCTCTTCGACGAGCCAGGTGCTCAAGTCACGATGGATGCATTGCACGAACCCGGCACCACCATCAGTGCGGTGAACCTGGCGGAGGTTGTCGGCGTGATGGTCCGCAAGGGTGGAAGCACCACCCTCGTGCACCGGTCCTTGGACGCGCTGTCTATCCCGGTGGTCCCGTTTGACGGGTCGCTCGCCTTCGATGTCGGCGTTCTCGAAGCTTCGACGCGCGAGCAGGGCATGTCGCTGGGCGACCGCACCTGTCTCGCCCTTGCTGTGGCATGTGGTCGGCCGCTCGTCACGGCTGACCGTGCCTTGGCCCGTCAGGCCGAGAGAATGCAGGTGGCGGTCCGGATGGTCCGGTAACCGCCACCAAGATCTCTCAGGTATCCAGGAACGAGCGCAGCTTGCGCGACCGGCTGGGGTGCTTGAGCTTGCGCAGCGCCTTGGCCTCGATCTGCCGGATACGTTCGCGCGTCACGCTGAACTGCTGGCCGACCTCTTCCAGCGTATGGTCCGTGTTCATGCCGATGCCAAAGCGCATGCGCAGCACGCGTTCCTCACGGGGCGTGAGGGTGGCCAGCACGCGCGTGGTCGATTCACGCAGGTTAGAGAGCGTCGCGGCTTCCAGCGGCTGGACCGCGTTCTTGTCCTCGATGAAGTCGCCGAGATGCGAATCCTCCTCGTCGCCGATCGGCGTCTCGAGGGAGATCGGCTCCTTGGCGATCTTGAGGACCTTGCGGACCTTGTCGAGCGGCATGTTCAGCTTGATCGCGAGCTCTTCCGGCGTGGGTTCGCGGCCGAACTCGTGCAGCATCTGGCGCGACGCGCGGACCAGCTTGTTGATCGTCTCGATCATGTGGACCGGAATACGGATGGTCCGGGCTTGGTCGGCGATCGAGCGGGTGATCGCCTGCCGGATCCACCAGGTCGCGTAGGTCGAGAACTTGTAGCCGCGCCGGTACTCGAACTTGTCCACCGCCTTCATCAGGCCGATATTGCCCTCCTGGATCAGGTCCAGGAACTGCAGGCCGCGGTTCGTGTACTTCTTGGCGATGGAGATCACGAGGCGCAGGTTGGCCTCGACCATCTCCTTCTTCGCCCGGGACGCGTCGCGCTCACCTTTCTGCACTAGGCTGACGATGCGGCGGAACTCGCCGATCTGCAGGCCGGTCTCGTCCGCGATCGCGGCGATGTCGGCGCGCAGCGAGGTGACGTCCTCGCGATGGCGCGAGACGAACTCCTGCCAGTACTTGTCCTTGAGCGCGCCGACCTTGTCGAGCCAGTCCGGGTCGAGCTCGTGGCTCTGATAGGCCGAGATGAACTTCTCGCGGCTGACCTTGGCGGAGAGCGCCAGACGCAGGAGCTTGCCTTCCAGGGACTGGAGCAGCTTGTTCATGTCGTTGAGCTGGGCGACCAGCGCTTCCACCTTGAGCGGGTGGAGCTGGATGACCGCCATGGCCTCGACCATCTCCTTGCGGGATGTCTCGTACTCGACCTGCAGCGCGCGCATCACCGGACGGTTGGCCTGGATCAGCGCCAGGCGCTCCTCCTGGAGCTGGCGCAACTGCATGTAACGCTCGGCAATCGCATCGAAGGTTTCCAGCACCGTGTCACGGAGCTTTGCCTCGAGCATCGACAGCGAGAGGGCATCCTCGTCGTCGTCGCCCTCGGTGCCGGCAGCAGCGACCGGTTCTTCCTCCTCCTCGTCCAGGCCGTCCACGGCCGGCGCGGCTGCGGCGGCGCCGTCCACGCCAACGGCAGCTTCCTCGCGGTCGGGGCCACCTTCATAGGTGGCTTCCAGGTCGATGATATCACGCAACGGGACACGGCCCTCGCGGATCGCGTCGCGCCAGCCGATGACCGCACGCATGGTGAGCGGGCTCTCGCACAGTGCTTCCAGCACCATGTTGCGGCCCGCCTCGATCCGCTTGGCGATCTCGATCTCGCCTTCGCGCGACAGGAGCTCGATCGAGCCCATCTCGCGCAGGTACATGCGGACAGGATCGTCGGTGCGGCCAAGCTCTTCCTGCTCGGCTTCCTCACCGTCCTCCTTGTCCGAGTCCTCGTCCTTCTCGGCCGCCTGCTGCTCGTTCAGCTCGAGGTTCTCGTCGCCATCGGCTTGGCGCGGCGCCTCGCCATCCTCGGCTTCCTCGCGCACTACGGACACGCCGCGCGATTCCAGATAGGCGATCATCTCGTCCATCTGCTCGGGCGTGGCACTGGCCGGCAGCGCGGTATTCAGCTGGTCGTAGGAGACCGAGCCCTTTTCACGTGCGGTCTGCACGAGCTTGCGCAGGCCGAGATTGGCCTGGAGCAACTGCTCGACACCCGTCCGCACGATGGCCTTCGCCGCTGGCTTGGCCCTGCTCGACGACGTCGCCACCTTGAGAGGTTGGCTCTTCGCCATGCCGAAAACCTCCTGTCGCGGTCCTGCGGATCCGCTCACGTCGGAATTGCAAAAGCCGCTCGGTGCCCTCACCGTGCGGCGATTTTTCGGATGTTGCTAATTTGGCACGGCGGAGCCCGGCAAGAGCGCGTGCGGAACTACTCCCCGACATCGCCATCGGGTTCGACCCACGCAGAAAAAGCTGCGCGCGCACGAGCACGCAGCTCACTCTTGCCACGAAGCCTGGCCCACTGTTCGAGGACCAGTTCGTCCGACGATGCCTGGCGCTGGTATCTACCAGATGACCGATCACCAAGGATCCGGTCGACGAACTCGCCCAAGCCTGATCTGGCCAGATGGTGGGTCAGTGCGTCGGCGTCAAGCTCTGCCGACCGCTCCTCTTCCAGTGAACGCGCGTACCACTCCAGGATGTGACCGACCAGCCGCTGATGTGCGGGGATCTGCCAGTCGAAGGAGGCGACGTCCTCTTCCAAGGAGCGGAGCAGGCGTGGTTCGCGCAGGAGCGGCGCCAGCAGCGCCAGTTCCAGCCGCTCCCGATCGTCGAAGGGCCGGAGGTTGCTGCCGGGCACTTGCGCGAATGTCGCCTGCTGCTTGCGGCCCGGGGAACGGAACGGCATCAGCACGTCGAGCCGGCGCCGGAACTCGGTGACGTACTGCCGCTGCAATTCGGGATCGACGATCCTGCGGATCCGCTCGACCGCGTCACGGCGAAGAGCTGCGCGCCGCTCCGGCGTATCGATCGGACGTCCCTCGATGGCGACCGACCACAGGAAGTCGACGAGCGGCACGGCGCTGTCCACCACCCGGTGCACGGCGTCGCGTCCTTCGCTACGCAGCAGATCGTCCGGATCCTTGCCAGGCGGCAGGAACGCCACCCGCAGCGAGCGCTCGGGCGAGAGGAACGGCAGCGCCCGCTCGGCCGCCCGGTCGGCGGCACGCTTGCCGGCCTCGTCACCGTCGAAGCAGAGCACGGGCTCGGGGCTGAGCTTCCAGAGGCGCTGGAGCTGGCGCTCGCTCAAGGCCGTGCCGAGCGGTGCTACCGCGAACGGCAGCCCCGCCTCGTGCATGGCGATCACGTCGATATAACCCTCGACTACGACCGTCCGCCGTGCGGTGCGGGCGGGTGCCAGCGCCAGGTCGAGACCGTAGAGAAGCTCACCTTTATGAAAGAGAGGCGTTTCCGACGTGTTCAGGTATTTCGGCTTCACGTCACCGAACGCGCGGCCGCCAAAGCCGACGACGCGGCCCCGCTCGTCCCGGATCGGGAACATCAGCCGGTTGCGGAAGCGGTCGAAGGGTGCTCGGCCGCGCTCCTCGTCGATCAGCACGAGCCCGGCCTCGGCGATCTTGGCCAAGCTCATGCCGCGCGCCGTGAGCGCATCCACGAGCGCCCGGCCGCTGCTAGGCGCAAAGCCCAGTCCGAACCGCTCCACCTGGGCCTTTCGAAGATCGCGCCCGGCCAGGTAGGCCCGTGCCTCCCTGCCCTGCACGCCCGCAAGCTGTGCCGCGAACCATTCGGCGGCAGCGGCATTGACGGCATAAAGGTCCTGGTCGACCGCCGGCGTGGCGGGCCCTTCCCGCCTGGGGGCCGGGATGCCGGTCAGTTCCTCCAGACGCTGGAGCGCGTCGACGAAGTCGAGGTTCTCGACCCGCATCACGAAGTCGATGGCGCTGCCGTTGGCTCCGCAGCCGAAGCAGTGGAAGAAGCCCTTCTCCTCGACCACGCTGAACGAAGGAGATTTTTCCTTGTGGAACGGGCACAGCCCCTGCCACTCGCGGCCCTTGCGGACCAGGCGGACATGGCGCGCCACGATGTCCAGGAGCGGAAGCCGCGCCTTGAACTCCTCCAGCGTCAGCCGTGGCGCCCCGCTCAATCGATCCCTCCCGTGGCGTCCGACCGCCGAACGCCCGCGCAGATATCCGCGCAGCATCGAGGCTGTTCAAGGGCCATGACGGACCTGCCCGCAATGCCTTGACCACCGCCAGTGCCGATGGCAGAAGCGGCGGGGTCGCGACACTTCTCGCGTCCGCCGTTCCGCACGTCCACATCCCAAGTGGACCTGTGTCCAGTTCTCCGGAAAGGCGCGCCATGACCAACACGGGCTCAGTAAAGCCCACCGCTGCCCTCGCACTTGCCGACGGCACCGTGTTTCTCGGCCGAGGTCACGGCGCCGCTGGCCTGCGTACGGCCGAGATCGTGTTCAATACGGCGATCACAGGCTACCAGGAAATCCTGACCGACCCGTCCTATGCCGGGCAGATCGTTACCTTCACCTTCCCCCATATCGGCAATGTCGGGGTGAACGGCGAGGACGTCGAGGCGACCACGCCGCACGCGGCCGGTGCCGTGTTTCGCGCCTGGCCGACCGAGCCCTCCAACTGGCGTGCCGAGCGCTCGCTCGACCAATGGCTGGCCGACCATGGAATCGGCGCTATCTCCGGCATCGACACGCGCCGGCTTACCCGGCACCTACGCGACCATGGTGCGCAGAACGCTGCCCTGCAGGTGGCGCCGGACGGCCGGCTGGGCCTGGAGGCGTTGAAGGCGGCTGCCGCGGCGGCACCGTCCATGGTGGGCCAGGATCTGGCCAAGGACGTGTCCGCGACCCAGCGCTACGGCTGGGACGAGGCGCTCTGGGACCTGCCGGGCTATGCGCACGGCAAGGCCGACGGGCCGCACGTCGTGGCGGTCGACTACGGCATCAAGAGCAACATCCTGCGCTCGCTGGCCGAGATGGGTTGCCGGATCACCGTGGTGCCGGCGACCACGACCTCCGAGGAGATCCTGGCGCTGGATCCGGACGGCGTCCTGTTCGGCAACGGCCCGGGCGACCCGGCCGCGACCGGCGAGCATGCCGTGCCGGTGATCCGCAAGGTGGTGGACGCGGACCTGCCGGTCTTCGGCATCTGCCTGGGCCATCAGCTGCTGGGCCTGGCACTGGGGGCGAAGACCACCAAGATGCGCTTTGGCCATCATGGCGCCAATCACCCGGTCAAGGACTTCACGACCGGCAAGGTGGAGATCACCTCGCAGAACCATGGTTTCGCGATCGACGAGGCCGAGCTGCCCGACACCGTCCAGGTGACCCACCGCTCCCTGTTTGACGGCACCATCCAGGGCATCGCGCTGGCCGGACGCCCGGTCTTCTCCGTGCAGTATCATCCGGAAGCGTCGCCCGGCCCTGTCGACAGCCAACATCTGTTCCGACGATTTGTGGATGCCGTGCGCGCGCGACGCGCCGCCTGAACCTCCTCAACGTCGCCCCGTCCAGAACGTTCGAACGGCCGAGCCTGATCCATGCCCAAGCGTACCGACATCCAGTCGATCCTCGTGATCGGCGCCGGCCCGATCGTGATCGGCCAAGCCTCCGAGTTCGATTACTCCGGTACGCAGGCCTGCAAGGCGCTGCGCCGCGAAGGCTATCGGATCGTCCTGGTCAATTCGAACCCGGCGACGATCATGACCGACCCGGAAACGGCCGATGCCACCTACATCGAGCCGATCACGCCGGAGATCGTCGCCAAGATCATCGAGAAGGAGCGCCCCGACGCGCTCCTGCCGACCATGGGCGGACAGACCGCCCTCAACACGGCCAAGGCGCTGGCCGAGAGCGGCGTGCTGGAGCGGTTCGGGGTCGAGCTGATCGGGGCGAAGCTGCCGGCGATCGACAAGGCCGAGGACCGGGCGCTGTTTCGCCAGGCGATGATCAAGATCGGCCTCGACATGCCGAAATCGGTGGTCGTGCGCACGATGGAGGAGGCGCGCGAAGCCCTGGAGACGACCGGACTGCCGGCGATCATCCGGCCCTCCTTCACGCTGGGCGGCACCGGCGGCGGCATCGCCTACAACCGTGAGGAGTTCGAGCGGATCGTCACCAGCGGGCTCGATGCCTCGCCCATCACGGAGGTGCTGGTCGAGGAATCGGTGCTCGGCTGGAAGGAGTACGAAATGGAGGTGGTCCGCGATCACGCGGACAACTGCATCATCGTCTGCTCGATCGAGAACGTCGACCCGATGGGTGTCCATACCGGCGACAGCATCACGGTGGCCCCGGCGCTGACGCTGACCGACAAGGAATACCAGCGGATGCGCTCAGCCTCGATCGCCGTGCTGCGCGAGGTGGGCGTCGATACCGGCGGCTCCAATGTGCAGTTCGCGATCGATCCGGCGAGCGGCCGCATGGTCGTGATCGAGATGAACCCCCGCGTGTCGCGTTCCTCGGCGCTGGCGTCCAAGGCCACCGGCTTTCCCATCGCCAAGGTCGCCGCCTTGCTGGCGGTGGGCTACACGCTGGACGAGATCCAGAACGACATCACCAAGGTGACGCCGGCCAGCTTCGAGCCGTCGATCGACTATGTCGTGACCAAGATCCCGCGCTTCACCTTCGAGAAGTTCCCGGAAACCGAGCCCTTGCTTTCCACGGCGATGAAGTCGGTGGGCGAGGTGATGG